>JBDSSU010000041.1:0-10274 GCA_039928635.1 Opitutaceae bacterium
ACCAGAAAGCGCCTGGAGGGCGTGGACTTCAAAGGACTCGCGGAGCAATGGAAAAAGACGGGCGCGTCAGTCGACACCGTCGTCAGCGCGGCCGGGCCGCAGTTGAAGGACACGCTGACAAATCTCAATGGCGCGGTCACCGAGCTCCGTGGTGCCTTTGCCAAGCTCGACACCCAGATCAGCACCAATGGTGATCAGCTCGCGCTCACGTTGAAGCAGGCGAGGGAGACCCTCGATTCATTCAATGCGGCGGCGACGGGCGCGCGGAAATTCATCGCGGCGCAGAGTGGCCTCGGTGACGAAGCCGCGCGCGCGCTCAGTCAACTGTCGGAAGCAGCTTCCGCAGTGCAGCGGCTCGCGGATTTCCTCGAGCGAAACCCGCAGGCGTTGCTCAGCGGGAAACCGCTTCCAAAATAAGTGCGCATTGCCAAACCCGTCCCGATCAGACCAGACCGAACTCCGATGAAGTTGCGCCCATTTTCAATTTCCGCCCTTGGCTGCTCCGCCCTTGGTCTCCTTTTCCTGGGCGCGTGTAACGTCATTCCGCCCGTGCAAGCGGACGCGACGCGTTACTATGTCCTCTCCGGTCCTGCCTTCGGGGAGACTGCGGCCCAAAGCGCGGCGGGAACTTTGCGACTCGGGCTGAGACCGGTGGAGGTGGCGCCCTATCTGCGGCGCGGGTCGATGGTGGTCCGCGCGGGCGAAAACGAAATTTCGTTCGCCGAGGCCGCGCGCTGGGCGGAGCCGCTTGACCGCGAGATCAATTCGTCGCTTCGGCAGCGGCTGAGCGCGGCGCCAACGGTGGCCCGGGTATTCACGCCGCCCTTCCCGATCGAGCCCTCCCGCGATTTCGACATCAGTGTCCAGGTGATCCGCTGCGAAGGCGTGCGTGAGACGGCGACGCGTGCGAGTGCGCGTTTCGCGGCGACGATCGAGATTTCCACCTCTGGCGAAAACGCACAGGTCGTGGCGCGGAGAACATTCGTGGCGCCCGATGCCGCTTGGGACGGGAAAGATTTCTCACGTCTCGCTGCGCTACTGAGCGACGCCGTGGCGGCCCTGAGTCAGGACGTCGTGGCGGCCTTGCCGGAAAAAAAGTAACGCGCGAGGGACGCGGCAAGGAACGACCGGTTCCGCACCAGTGCTGATGGGGCGTGAAGAAGAGTTTCCCACGAAATTCACGAAAAGCAGGGCACAGGCCTTCGAGATCCGGATGTCCGACCAACCGAGCTTCGATCCGTCGGAGCTTTCCGTTTCGTGTGATTCGTGTTTTTCGTGGGCAATTGCTGCCTGCCATTTTCGGCGTGTTCCGTGTCTTCCGTAGGCCAACTCCGTCCTGGTCGCCGGGAAGACGCGCGGCTCCCGACCGAAAACTTCCGTCTGAGGCCAACATCGTTTTAAATTTAAACGCTTCTTCGACATGGGCGGGACGCCCATGCCGCGTCGCGACGAGAATATGCTTTCCGCGGCGGCGAGCGTCGGCATTGCTCGAAGCCCGATGACCCCAATCGACGACCGCTCCTCCAGGTTTTATCACGCGTTCGCGGCCGCCGTGAGTGATCCCGTCGCTTCGCAAAATCTGGGGATTGCCGTGACACGCGCGCTGAACGACTGGGAATTCGCGGTGGCGACCTTCGGTGCCGGGGATGCCGCGGAGTTGCGGCGGTTCCTGCAGGTGGCCGATGCGTTTCTTAGAGGTCAGAATGTTCAGACCGACATGATGCAGGAAAACCGACAGATGTTTATTCTGCAGATGGGACTGATGCGGGAGCAGGCGAAGTCGACCCACGAGATCATCGAGCGATTCAAAAAGGGGATGCGAAACGCGCTCGAAGAGGCGGAGATGGGTTACCGGGTCACCAAGTGGATGTATATTATTCTCTTCGCCCTCGGCATTATCGTGTTCGTGACCGGAGGCATCATGGGGCTGCTCGGGCGGGGCGACGCATGGAGTGTCACTTTGGGGATCGTCGGGGGCGCAGCGACGCTCACGACGCTCCTGTTCGGCCAGCAGAAGGCGCTCGAGTCCAGCCGCGCGGATCTCATGCAGTTGGAGATCGCGGTGTTCTCCTGGCTCGATAACAGCGTCCGGCTGAGCACGTCGGTTCAATCTCTCACCATCAAAACCGGAATGACCACCGAGTTATTGCAGGAGCTGTGGAAGCAGAGCCATCGGGCGACGGCCGATGTGTTGGACCTGGTCCAGACTTATTGTGAAGCGCGGCCTTCCGCGAAGGCCGCGGCCGCGAAGTCTGCGAAAGCGGCAGGAGCGGATGCTTCCGAGGAAAAGTAAACGCGTTTGCGTCGCGCCCCGGATCTGACGAAGAAGGAGAAGCGCAGCCGCCGGATCGCGTCTATTTTAACGCGGCCTCGATGCGTTCGAGTGCGGTGACAACATTTTCCCGCGAGTTGAAAGCGCTGATGCGGACGTGGCCTTCGCCGCACTTGCCGAAACCCGCGCCGGGCGTGCAGACGACTTGGGCTTTGTCGAGGAGCAGGTCGAAAAATTCCCAGGAGTCGCGGCCGGTGTTGATCCAAAGATACGGCGCGTTGTCGCCGCCGATGCAACTGAAGCCCCAGCTCTTCACCGCGGTGCGGATCAGCGCTGCGTTGCCGAGGTAGAAATCGGTGAGGGCGCGGGTTTGCTGTTTGCCCGCATCGGTAAAGATGGCGGCCGCGGCTTTTTGAATCGGATAGGCGACGCCATTGAACTTCGTCGTGTGCCGGCGATTCCAAAGAGCGTGGAGCGGGTGCGCGTTGCCGGCCGTGTCGTAGGCGATCAGCGTTTTTGGAATCACGGTGTAAGCGCAGCGTGTGCCCGTGAAACCAGCGGTCTTCGAAAAGCTGCGGAACTCGACCGCGACGTCGCGCGCGCCTTCGATCTCGTAGATCGAATGCGGAATCGCGGGATCGCGAATGTAGGCTTCGTAGGCGGAGTCGAAGAGGATGACGGCTTTGTTTGCCTTCGCGTAGGCAACCCAGGCGGCGAGTTGCGCCTTGGTGGCGACGGCACCGGTCGGGTTGTTGGGAAAGCAAAGATAGATCAGATCGGATGGGACCGAAGGTACGGATGGGACGTATGAGTTCGCCGGTGTGCTATCGAGGTAGAGCACGCCGCTGTAGCGGCCGTCGACGTTTGCGCCGGTGCGGCCGGCCATGACGTTCGTGTCGAGGTAGACGGGATAGACCGGATCAGGGATCGCCAGCTTCACGTCCTGGGCGAAAATTTCCTGGATGTTGGCGCAGTCGCATTTCGAGCCGTCGGAGATAAAAACTTCGTCTGCTTCGATCTGGCAGCCGCGGGCGGCGTAGTCGTGTTGCGCGACGGCTTCGCGGAGAAACGCGTAGCCCTGTTCGGGGCCATAGCCTTTGAACGTGGCGCGCTTCGCCATCTCATCAGTGGCGGCGTGCATGGCCTCGACGCACACGGGGGGAAGCGGCTCGGTGACATCGCCGATGCCCAGCCGGATGATGGGCTTGCTCGGATTCGCGGCAACGTAGGCGCTCACGCGCTTGGCGATATCGCTGAAGAGATAGGAGGCCTTGAGCTTGGTGTAGTTCTCGTTGATTCGGATCATGGTGGCGGTGGGCGAAAGGCGTTGAACAAACGCGGCACGCTGAGCTAGTTCAAGCCCGACGTTGCGCGGAGGCGACGCACGAGCCCTCTTGTCCCCATGAAAATAATTGAGTCGTTATCCGAGATGCGTGCGTTTGCGGCCGGGTTAAAAGCGTCGGGAAAGAAAATCGCGCTCGTGCCGACGCAAGGCGCGCTGCATCGCGGACAGGAAGCTTTGATCCGCGCGGCGGTTGCCCAGGCGGAGGTCGTGGTGGTTTCGATCTTTGTGAACCCCCTTCAGTTCGGATCCAACGAACATGTCGCAAAATACCCGCGCAGCTTCGAGCAGGACACCGCGCTTTGCGCCGCGTGCGGGGCGCAGGTGGTCTTTGCGCCGAAGACGGAAGAGTTTTATTCGACCGGTTTTTCGACGCAGGTGACGGAAGAGGCGATTGCGAAACAGCTCTGCGGCCCGTCGCGGCCCGGGCACTTTCGGGGCGTCGCCACGATGATGGCCAAAATGTTTATCCTGGTGCAGCCGGATTACGCCTTCTTCGGTCAGAAGACGGCGCAACGCGCGGCCGTCGTGCGAAAGATGTCTGCTGACTTGGGTTTCGGGGTCGAGGTCCTCGTTGTTCCCACGGTGCGGGAAGACGACGGTTTGGCCGCGGGGGTGCGCAATCGGGAGTTTTCCACCACGCTGTGGCAGGAATCGCTCGCTTTGAGCAAGGCCCTGAAAAAAGGAAAAGAGATGAGTGACAGCGGCGTGCGCAGCACCGACCGCATCATTGCGGAAGCCACGCACATCCTGGGAGATCACCGGCGCGTGCGCATCGTGTACGTGGCGATCGTCGACGTGGCGACGATGGAGCCGGCGCGCGAAGTGCTTCCTGGTAAAACGATGCTGGCGATCGCCGCGTGGGTCGACGAGGTGCGCGTGATCGACAACGCCGTGCTGTAAACAGAAAGCACCAAGCTCCCGGTCGCGGGTCTAGGAAAGCATCTCGTTCCAACTATGAATCATCTCCCAAGAACCGGCTTTGCTTTGGCGGCGTGTCTGCTGGCGCTTCCCAGTTTCGCGTCGGAAAGTGACGACGCGGTGCTCGCGGTCTTGAAACCGGTGGCGGAGGCCGCGATGCGGGGTGATTTCGCCGCGGGGATTCAAGTCATGTACGACCCTCTCGCGGTCGAACTCGGCGGGAAGCAGCGATTGATTGCCTCGGTCGCGATTCTTAAAGGACAGCTCGAGGCGCAGAACTTGAAACTGGTGCGCCAGGAATTCGTCCCGCCGTTTCGTTTCATCCAAGGAGCGAAGTATCGCTATGTGATCGTGCCGACACTGACGGAGCTGCGGGCGCCGAACGGATTGATGCGGTCACAAAGCTTTCAACTCGGAATCGAGGTTTCACCGGGGAGCTGGCAGTTCGTGGACGGAGCGCAGGTCACGCGCCCGTTGATTGCCAAATATTTTAGCGATTTCCCCGCGAACGAGAAGTTGCCCGAGAACCGGCGGGAGACCGTTCCGCTCCCGCTCGGGGCGAAGTGAGTTCGAGCGCGTTTTGATCGGTGCGCCTGGTCGCTTCCCGGGGTCGGCTGCTAGATTTCGGTGGAAATCTCCCAGAATCTCCCATGGGATGGCCGGCCCGTGTTGCCAGCATCCGACGTTCTTCGAACCCTCCTCGACCTTTCGCACCAGCTCGGTCGCGAAGACAGGAAGCTGGCAATTTTGGGTGAGGGGAATGTCTCGATGCGGCTTTCAGCCGACACGTTTTTGGTCAAGGCGAGCGGTTCAAATCTCGCGACGCTTTCTGAGCTGGGTGTGAGCGAATGCCGCTTCGCGGATCTGCTTCCCTTGTTGAAAAAGAAAAGTGTGAGCGACGCCGCCGTCGATGAGGCTCTGCTGGCGTCGCGGGTGGATTCCGCCGCGAAAAAACCCTCCGTCGAAGCCGTCTTTCACGCGGATCTCTTGCGGCTGCCGGGAGTGAACTTTGTCGGACACACACATCCGGTCGCGGTGAATCAGCTGCTCTGCTCGAAATTTGCGCGCACCTTCGCGAAGCGCCGGACGTTCCCGGATGAGGTGGTCTGTTGCGGGACGGAAAGTGTGTTCGTGCCTTACGCCGATCCCGGACTGAAACTGGCGCAGGCCGTCCAGCGTGCGGTCGCGGCCTTCCTCAAGCGCCTCTCCCGCGCGCCGCGGATGATCCTGCTCGAGAGTCATGGCATGATCGCGCTGGGCGCCACCCCGGCATCGGTCCTGGCGACGACGCTCATGGGTGTGAAAGCTGCGGAGATTTTCGCGGGCGCGGCTGCGATTGCCGGCCAGCCGCGCTTTCTCACACCCGGCCAGGTTGAGCGCATTGCGGGTCGGCCGGACGAACATTACCGGCAAAAAGCGCTCGGCCTTTGAGGCCCAATCTATCTCGTATCATCAACTCCTCCCATCATGCCCTCCTATAAATTCGTTAACTTCCTCTGGGATGACGCCAAAGCGGCGTCTCTCGATCCGGTAGGTCGCCTTGTCTATCGCTCCAACATCCTCGGAAGCGACCAACGAATCACCAACACCGGCGGAGGCAATACGTCGTCGAAAATCACGGAGAAGGATCCGCTGACCGGAAAGCCGGCCGAGGTGCTTTGGGTCAAGGGCTCCGGGGGCGATCTCCGCACCAGCCTGCGCGAAAACTTTTCTTCGCTCTACCAGGACAAGTTGATCGCGATGCAGTCCCTATACGGTGGACGCGGCGACAAGGGTCTGAAGTCCCAGGCGGAGGACGACATGGTGGGGATGTACTTCCACACGACCTTTAATCTCAATCCCCGCGCGTCCTCGATCGACACGCCGCTGCACTCGTTTCTTTCCGGCAAGCACGTCGATCACATGCATCCGAATGCGATCATCGCGATCGCCGCTTCGCAAAACTGCGAGAAGCTGACCAAGGAAATTTTCGCCGGCGAGATGTCCTACGTGCGATGGATGCGTCCCGGTTTTGAACTCGGCCTCGCGATGCAGGAGATCGAAAAGCAGAGCCCCAAGATCCGCGCGATCATGATGGGGCAGCACGGCTTCATCTCCTGGGCGGATGACGACAAGCAGTGCTATGCCGACACGTTGGGTTTCATCGAGAAGGCGTCCGCTTACATCGAGGAGAAATATGCGGCGAAGGGCGGCGACACCGCGGCCTTCGGCGGCGCGAAGTACCAGACGCTCTCGCCGGAGCAGCGCCGCACCGCGTTCGCCGCGATTCTGCCGTGGCTGCGGGGGCAGGTTTCCAAGGAAAAACGTTTCATCGGCACCGTGCAGGACGACGAAAAAATTCTCCGGTTCGTTAACTCAAAAGATGCTCCGCGACTGGCCGAATTGGGCACGTCGTGTCCCGACCATTTCCTGCGCACGAAAATCAAGCCGCTCTACGTGGACTGGAATCCTCAGAGTGAAGACGCCGCCACGTTGAAGAAGAAACTCGCGGCGGGACTGGAGCAGTACCGCAAGGACTACGCGGCGTACTACGCGAAGTGCAAACACGCCAACTCGCCGGCGATGCGTGATCCGAATCCGACGGTCGTGCTGATTCCCGGTCTTGGCATGATCGCCTGGGGCAAGGACAAATCGGAAAGCCGCGTCACCGCCGAATTCTACAATTGCGCGGTCGAAGTCATGCGGGGCGCCGAGGCGATCGACAAATACATCGCGCTGCCGCAGCAGGAAGCGTTCGACATCGAGTATTGGCTGCTCGAGGAAGCGAAGCTCAAGCGCATGCCCGCGGAGAAAGAACTCGCGCGTCAGGTAATTGTCGTGATCGGTGCCGGCTCCGGCATCGGGAAGGAAACGGCGCACCGTCTCGTGAAGGAGGGCGCCCATATCGTGTGCGTTGACCTCAACGAAGCCGCGGCCCAAGGCACCGCGAAAGAGATCACGGACAAGTACGGGGTTGGTATCGGCGTGGCGGGCACGGGCCTCTCGAATTGCGGACCGGCGATTGGACTTGCCGCGAACATCACGGATCGCGCGAGCATCCGGCGCATGCTCGACGACGTGGCGATTGCTTACGGTGGCTTCGACTCCATCGCTGTCACCGCGGGCATTTTCGTGCCGAGCGATACGACGGGACACATTCCCGACGACAAGTGGGCGCTCACCTTCAACATCAACGTCACCGGCAGTTACCTCGTCGCGGACGAGGCGTTCAAGACGTGGAAAGAGCAGGGACTGCGCGGCAATCTCGTGCTGACGACATCGGCCAATGCGGCGGTGGCGAAAAAAGGTTCGCTCGCCTACGACACGTCGAAGGCGGCGGCCAACCATCTGGTGCGCGAGCTCGCGATAGAGCTCGCGCCACTGGTGCGGGTGAACGGCGTGGCGCCCGCGACGGTGGTGCAAGGTTCGGCGATGTTCCCGCGCGATCGCGTCATTGGCTCGCTCGCGAAATACAACATTCCTTACACGGAAGACGAAGCGACCGAGAGCCTCGTGAAGAAGCTCGCGCAGTTCTATGCCGACCGCACGTTGACGAAGGCGCCCATCACGCCGGCCGATCAGGCGGAGGCGTATTTCCTCCTCGTTACCCAGCGGCTCAGCAAGACCACCGGTCAGGTCATCACCGTCGACGGCGGCTTGCACGAAGCGTTTCTGCGCTGAGCGGAGAGTGTCTCGCGAAGAAGGAAAAGGGAGCGAAGGGGAGGACTGATTCCTTCCTTCGCCGCCTTCGCGAGACAAAATGATTTCATCTTCCCCGGTAGGCACGGTCCTGTGCCCAGGTTAATTTGATTCACCGAGGTAAGGAGGGCACAGAGCCCCGGCTTTTTATTCGCGCCCTTTCGCGTGATTCGCGGGTAGCGGCACTGCGCCGGCTCAGCCCATCTTCGCCGGGCGTGGCGCATAAACCTTCTGCTTGAGGGTCGCTCCCAAAAGGGAGCGGAAGGTGGCCAGGTTTTTCACTGCTCCAATCGCGATCAGCTGGCTGGCGATGTTTCCCACCGCGGAGCCTTCGAGGTCGAAGGAAATCACCGGCAAACCGGCCGCATCCGCGGTGGCCTGACAGAGCAGGCGATTTTTCGAACCGCCGCCGACCATCAGGATGCGTTTGAAGGTTCGCCCGGCCATGCGCTCGAACGCCCGCATGGCGTCGGCGTGGCCCCGTCCCAGCGAGTCACAGATCAGCCGGGTGTAACCCGCGAGGTTTTTCGGGGCGGCGATTTTCCGACGTTTGAGCTGCGCATCGAGCGCCTCCTTCATTGACGGCGGATTGCTGAATGCGGGGTCGGTGACATCGAGCAACGCAGCGGGAGCGGGAAGTTTTTCCGACGCCGATATGAGTCGCGCCCAATCGGCATCGCTCTGCGGCCGGGTGGCGAAATCCTTCATCGTCCCCTCGAGCAGCCAAAGTCCGATGACGTTCGTGAGGGGGCGATAGCGCCCATCGCCGATGCGTTCGTTGGCGACCCGTGCCACCAGTGCGTCCGCGCCCAGCACGGGAGAGTCGCTTTCGAATCCGACCAGTGACCAAGTCCCCGAGCTGATGAAGAGATCCGTGCCGTCGGGCGAAGCCGGCATCGCGTCGTAGGCACACGCGGTGTCATGGCCCGGGACCGCGATGACCCGCGTGCCTTTCAACTCCGGCATATTTTGGACCGTTCCGAGTTTGGTGCCGGCCAGGATCGGCTTGGTGAACCACTGCGACGGAATTCGAAAATGCTTCAGTGCCGCAAGCGACCAATCGGTTGATCGAACATCGAGGAGCTGCGCGGTGCTGGCGATCGAGAGCTCGTTCGCCATGCGTCCGGACAGGAGAAAATTAAAGTAGTCCGGAAGGAAAAGGCACCGCGTCGCCAAGTCTGTAATCGACGGACAGCTCGCCACCGTTTCTTCGAGCTGCAGCGAGGTGTTGTAGAAAACATTCGGAATTCCGGTGGCAGCGTAGACGCGCGCCAATGCCGCCCGCGTGTTGCCCAGTCGCTTCAATCCCGGCTGGGTTCGCGAGTCGCGATACGCGTGCACGGGGAACACGAGCCGGCCGCTGTCGTCCACCAGGGCGTAGTCGACGCCCCAGGTGTCGACTCCCACCGAAGCCAGGTTTGCTCCTCGCGGGAGCGCGGCGATGGCTTTCCGCAAACCGGTCTGCGATTCATGCCAGAGCGTGCCGATGTCCCAGTAGTCGCGCGCCCCGAGCGAGCGAAACGTGTTGGGGAAGCGGTGGACTTCCGAAAGCGTCAGCCGGTTTTTCGACCAGGCACCCAGGATCACGCGACCGCTGGTGGCCCCGAGATCGATGGCGGCGGAGTAGATGGTTTTGGCGGAGGGCATTTTGGAAAACAGGGCGTCGGTGGAAAAGTGGGATTGGCGTGGAAGCGGAGTTCTCGAGAGGTGTTCTCGCCGCGATCCGGCGGTGAAAAGGCTCAGGCCAGCTGCAGGTGTGCGCTGGCCTGGCGGCTGAGTTCGCGGAAGCGTCCGGCGTTTTGCGGGAGTTTTATGTCGGTGTCGAAGATCGGGATCATCTCCTTCATGCGCGCTTTTCCTTCAGGGGTGGCGAGCAACTGGGGGAAACAAAGTTTTATCACCTCGAGCACGATGTGCACGGAGACCGACGCTCCGGGCGAGGCGCCGAGCAACGCGGAGATGGAACGTTCCCGGTTCGTGATCACCTCGGTGCCGTAGTGCACGATACCCGCCTGCCCGTCAGTTTTCTTGATCGCCTGCACGCGGATGCCGGCGTCGATC
>JBDSSU010000042.1:0-6714 GCA_039928635.1 Opitutaceae bacterium
GGAAAGTTACCGGGCGTGCAGAAAGCTTGTCAAGCCCCGCGCCCCTCGCGCGCTTAACGACGCGCGTCGCGCGCGATGCACCAGTCCAAAAGTCCCTGTGCAAATCCGTGACACGTGGGTTGGCCACGGCCATCGCACACGCTTAATTGGCGCAACGCGCGCATCAGCGTTGGCGGTTGATCGCCGGGGAACCAATTAAACCAGATCCCAAAGTCAAATGACGCGCCACTCCGCGCGGCGTGCAAGGGGAACAACGCATCGCAAACCAGATTGTCGAGCCGTGTGCCGCCGAGCGCGCCTCCGCAGATGCTTCTCCCCATGTTGTCGCGCAGCGCCGTGAACCGATATCGCCTCCGGACCTCGCGCGTAGCGATGTCCCGAGGAATCGCGGGCATCAGCGCCGCGAGCTGCGCGAACCTCTCCGGCCAGTCGGGCGAGGCAAGCACCCACCTGGCGTACTGATGCAATCGCGTTCTCGGATGATTGGCCGGTCGCGCTCCTTGTCCGCTCCATGAGCCTGCTTCGGCCGCGAACACCTCGTCGACTTCCGCCGGAAGTATCGACGACCAATCCTGCAACCTCCACCGCTCCGCAATCCGCAGCATCGGCGATCGGTTGAAACGATATCCGAGGATCTCGAGTGCTCCGTAATGACAGGCGGTCTCCCACCCGAGGCGCTCCAGACGCACGCGCGCGAAATGTACTTTCCGCCGCCAGCGCTGCTCAGCATGAGCGCGTAACAAAGCGAGGAGCAGAGGCTGCGCGAGAGCGGCGAGTTCCCCGGGTGCATTGGCGAGGGACTTTCCCGTCAAGGCCTCCACCGATTCATCCGCCGCAAACTCCTCGAGATCGTGCGGCAGCAAAGCGAGCAAGACGAGTAACGGGATCTCAAGGCCGGCGGATCCCAGTGTGAGGTAGCCCTGTTCGGCGGGAAAAAGGACGACATGCAAAACCACGCGATCGTAAGCCGGATCACTCGCATGACCATGCGCCAGCCAATCGCCCGCACGCAGGTGAAGCTCAACGTCCCCGGTGATTTCCACGCCGTCCCCGATCGCGAGGCGCGCGTCTTTGAAATCCGGGCCGCCCAGGAGATTCCATTTCCCGGGATGGATTATTCGCAAAGTCCGCCCGTCTGCCAGCCGGGCCGCTCGGTGATCGAAGTCGCCATGCAGCCAGATCTTCTGGAGCAACTTTTCCGTAAACGAAAACGGTCCATACAGGCCCTGAACTTCTGCGACCGCTGATCCATCGTTAACCATCAAGTCAGTATCCGCGACGCGCCCGGAGCTTCAGTCGAGCATTCCGGAACCTCTAAATCGGGGCTTAGAGGCTAGCTAGAGTGATATAGTGTTCAGGCGGGCTGCAGGTTTCGTGAGGAGGCGACTACGTCGGGCGCATGGTCGAAAGACCCGGGAAAAGCTGGACATGCCCAAGCTTTCGCGGAGCGTTTCGCGGCAGCGGGAGAGGTGGCAGAGTGGTCTATCGCGGCGGTCTTGAAAACCGCTGGGCCGAAAGGTCCCGGGGGTTCGAATCCCTCCCTCTCCGCCATTTTGGCGTTTCCCGAGTTTGGGCATCGACGGCCAAAATGGGCTTTCTCCTCTGAGAATCGTCGTTTTTTCCATTTAGGCCGCGTCGCCGCTTGGACAGGTTGTCCCGAGGTTGGACTCGATTTCCCCGGCTCCGCGGGTGAACACGCCCGCTGCACAAATTCCAAATCACGGCGCGCATGCCCCGTCATCCGATCCTGAAGGGCCCTGCCGACGGTCTGGCTGCACACGAAGGATGAGTGCTACCAGCGACTCCGCGGCCCGGCGGAAAACCTCAAAAACCTCGCCGAGCTCGCGACCGCGTATGTCGCGCCCGAATACAAGCGCTCCGGCCGCCATGAACCCGATGCCCTCACTGGCATGGCTACCCGATTGCAAACCTCCTCAATCCCGGAAAAAAGACGGACCTTACGCCTCACCCAGTCGCCGTCGGCTCATCCTCCCGGTTTTTACCCGCACCCGTGCACTATGACGAGACGGCGACGGAGGGAACCTTCACATGACTCGACGGCTTCGGCGGCGTGGAAAACGGCCCGTGATTGGCCCGATATTCCCGGGGCGCCAAGCCCACATGCCGTCGGAACAATTTCGAAAAGTGATAAGGATCCGGCAGGCCCACCGATTTGCCCACCTCGGAGATCGGGAGCGTGGTGCTAAGCAGCAACTCACGCGCCTCCTTCAGCTGCCGACCGATGATAAACGCCTTCGCCGATTGGCCCATGTGATTGCGGAAAAGTTTCAGAACATGAGAGCGGCTGCGGCCGATAATGGTGGCCAGATCATTGATGCTCGGAGCCAAGTGATAGCCTTTATCAACATGAACGAGGAGGCGGCGAAGTTCCTCGGGGCGGTTAGAGGCGGGCGCGAGCGTTACCTGCGAGGTCCGCATGATTTCCCGGACGAGGAGCAAACCGAGGGCCCGGGCTTCAGCTTGATTGCGATCTGACTCGAGATACCAGTGCGTGGCGCAATCGATCAGGCGACCCAGCAAATCGTCGGCACTCGTGTGCATTCGCAGCACCTGGTTGCTCAGCGGCCAAGCCGCGTCTCGTCGATTCGGCGAGTCATATTCGGGTTCATCCACTTCATGCGGAACGTTTGGCACCCAATCGGACCCCGGGCGATACCACGGCACAATATGCACGTGCGCCGTATACATGGGATCCCGCTCATTCGGCAGGTAGGTGATCCGCCGGTTCCAAGGCAGAATGTAGACGTCGTGGGGCCCCAGCGGGTAGCGAACGTCGTTGACGATGAATTCCCCGCTTCCGCTTTTACACCAGAACAAGGCCCGGCTTTGCACCCGACCATTCGTGAATTTCTGCTTGGCCGCGAACTGGAAAAAACCCGCTCGGCAGACAGCCGGGGCCTCCATTTTGGACGGGGCGGGCGGCTTGGGGTTGCGCCGGATTTTTGTGAGTTTGCCGGCCACGAATGCAAAAAAACAAACAATTCCTTTCCTGTCCATTGTTTTGCGCAAGCGGATTTGCTAGCTTTGACGGGTTCTAGATTTCGGCCCCACCACCCTAACCCCACGCACTCAGAATTTCCCGGCTTTCCGCCGGTCTCTCTGACTTTCCGTTTTAGCTCTGCCAAGTGGCAGCTTACCCCCAATCCCAAAACCATGAGCACCTCCAGCATCCGCCGGGCTTGGATCGCGATCCTTGCCCCTGTTCTCGTTACAGCGCAGACCGTCAGCCCCGAAGCGACGCCCGCCCCTGGCAAAACCACCCCCGTGGTCGTGGCCTCGACCGACGGGTCGGCCGACAAAGAAGTGATTCAGCTTTCACCATTCGTGGTGAGTTCTGATGAAGACCAAGGTTACAGCAGCCAATTCTCCACATCGGGCAGCCGCCTGAAAACCGATCTGAAGGACATCGCCGCCTCGGTGAGCGTATTGACGGATGATTTTATGAACGACGTCGGGGCGACCGACGTCGCCGGCGCAATGGCTTTCGTTTCCGGCGCCGAAAACGACTCAACCTATCACCAGGAGGGCCTGACTTTCAGCGGCGGCAATAACTACGTCGGCGGCGATTTTGGCGACAATAACAACCGTTCGGGCGTGGTGCGCGTGCGCGGTCTGGGTTCCGCCAGCACCACCATCAATTACATTGATATCGTCGGCTCCACGGACCGCTACAACACCGACCGCACGGAATTTTTGCGCGGCGCGAACTCCATTCTGTTCGGCCTAGCCCAGCCAGCCGGATTGATAAACTCCTCAACCAAGACCGCCCGCACCAACCGCAACAGCACGAAGATCGATACCAAATTCGATGACAACGGGTCCAACCGCTTCGTCCTCGACCACAATCAGGTCCTGATCAAGAACCGCTTCGCCCTGCGCGCGGTCGGGCTCTACAATCATCAGCGCTACGATGTTAAGAGCGCGTTCCTGCGCGATAAGCGTGCTTTCGTCACCGGCACCTACAGACCATTCTCCGGCACGACCATCCAAGCCTACTACGAGGCGCAAAATACCTACAGCCGCCGTCCCAACTTCCGGACAGTCCAGGATAACGTGTCCGACTGGCTGACGGCTTATAACACCTACGCCCCTCAGATGACTCCGGCCCAGATAGCCGCCGCGTTTTACTGGGATGCCTCGGTCCGCGGCCCCGCCCCTACCGCCACCACCTTTACCCTGGCCAATGGGAGCGCGGTCAACCTCGGGCTCATTCGCCGCGATCTCGACTCAACCGCGCTAGGAACGGGCCTCCTCTACAGTCCGGGCAATTGGACCGATCCACTCGACAATCGGGTCGTCACCCTCAGCACCCGCAACAATACGGGCGCGGGTGGAGCGGCCAATCCGAACGCCAAATTTATCCGCTCTGGCTCACCGCTCGAAAACACCGTCGGTTTCCTCGATCCCCAAGTTACCAATTCCGGCATTTTCCCCTACCAGCGCGTCGAGATCGGGGCTCTCCCGGGCAACTATCGCTGGGAAAACGACCAAAAGTTCTATGTGAACATCGAACAGCGGATTACGCCCGACCTCTATCTGTCGGTCGCAGCCCAACACGAAAACTGGAAAGAAGAGCAGTATTTTGCCGCCATCACCCAGACCAACCAGATCTCAGTCGACATCAACACGAAGCTGGCCGATGGCCGCGTCAACCCGAACTTCCTGCGCCCATTCATCTACGGGCGCAATATTGGCGAAGCCATCAATACCAAGCTGGATAGCCTCGTTCTACAGGGCAATTACGACTTTGACTTCGCCAAAAGGACCCAATCGCTCGGTTGGCTGGGCCATCACCGCTTTACAGCAGTTCATACCCGGAGCGAGCAGGACCGTCTTCGCTACCAATTCAACAACCAGTTCGACAGCGATATTCCGGGCGTGCTGCCGCAGACGGTCCTGGGCAACTCCCAGAATCGCTACACCATGCAAATTTGGTATGTCGGCGACCCGGTCAATGTAGGCGATACCTCCCTGCGTTTCACCGGCTTTCCCACCAGTCTCGCGACACTGGGTGACCGCTCCTACGACTATCAATATTTCGACTCGGCCACAGGAACGTTTAAATTTTCCCCAACCCAGATCCATGTGGGCCGCTATGCGCTGGTCAACGGACGCACCTACACGATCAACAAGAATAACGGCACCGGTCTTTCTCTCCAAAGCTTCTTCTGGAAAAACAAGGTGGTAACCCTGTTCGGCTGGCGCACAGACAAGGTCGACACCGTCCAGCGCAGTCTCAGCAACACCGCCCAGGTCGCACCCTTCCCGACGCTCTTGGGCACAAGCCGCGCTGACTATCTGGATACCGGGTCCCGCTATACCTTTAGCCAGGCTACCGCCACCCAGAGCATCGTCTACAAAGCCCTTCCGTGGGCGCGGGTGTTTGCCAACCGCTCCGAAAACTTCGCGGCGACCAGCCAGCGGCAGGACAATCTCTACCGTCCGGTTCCCCCGCAAAGTGGAGAAACCCGTGAGTTCGGCGCTGGGTTCAACTTTTTCGAAAACAAGCTTGATGTTAAGCTCACTCACTTCACCACGTCGCAAAAATACGCCGCTGCGGCCGTTTTTGGGCAGGTTCCCAACAACCGCATTACGGCGTTTGAAGGCCGTCTCTATAATGCTCTCGCCACCGCGGGGCGTCTCTCTGAGTGGACCACCGTCGGTGAGTTCGGCGCGGTCAGCACCGCCCAGTATGTCACCCCGAATGGCACCGCCGCCACGGGCACCAGCGAATCATCCGGCACCTCCCTCGAACTGTCGTATGCGCCGACGCGCAGCGTCGATCTGGTCTTCAGCGTCGACAAGACTGTCAACAAGACCACGGCGATCGGCCCCGAGCTCGCTGACTTCTTCGCCTACCGCGCCGACTTCTACCGCAAGTATTTCAACGAGGGCATCCTCACCACTGGCACCCTAAAGGCCGCGGACGACTTTGCGTCCAATGTAGCTGCCGAGTATACGGCCGGCGCCGCCTTCGTTGGCACCGCCAACCGGGGTGTCTCCGATTATACTTCAACGATGGTCGTCCGCTACAAATTCCTTCAGGGCAAGCTCTCCGGTCTGACGGTCGGCGCGAACCTGCGCTGGGAGTCCGGCAAGATCATTGGCTACAAGCTCAAGCCGGCGACGTTTAACTTCGGCGGCTTGGACAACTATCCCGGGCAGACCTATGACGTCGACGCGCCGTTCGAGGGCGACTCGCTCCTGACCGGTGGCATGCAGGTCAGCTATCGCCGCAAGATTTTCTCCGGTCGGATAAACTGGAGGGTTCAGCTGAACGCGCAGAATCTTTTCAGCAAGACCGGCCTCAGAGTCATTGGATCCAACTCGAATGGATCGCCCGTCTGGGGCGTCTCCCCCGCCCGCACCTACGAGCTCTCGAACTCCTTCGAATTCTAAGCCGGCCCTCCTTGCCGGACCGATACCCTTCGCGCCGGGTCCAGCTCCGCTGGGCCCGGCGCTTTCTTTTAAATTCCATGGGATCTTTCAGCGCTGCTCTCGGACTGGTCTTGCCGATCTGACATCACGGCCTTTCCGCGACTGCGGTACTGATGGCTGATCACCCCGGAGCCGGTGTTTCCCGAGGTACCGGCCGAGCCAGCGAGCCGGTCTTTTTCACAATCTTGAACCGGACGACAATCCCGTGATCACCGGGCCGCAAGCAGCTCCAAGCTCAAGGGAAAATCCGCCGGC
>JBDSSU010000043.1:0-14345 GCA_039928635.1 Opitutaceae bacterium
GCGACGCCGCCCTGCATGATGAAGTCCTCGACGAGATGGCCGACTTCGTTGTCAACAAACGCCGTACACACGGCGGTTTTCAGACCGAAGGCTTTGCGCAGGCCGCGCGAGGTGTTGTATTCGCCGCCGCCTTCCCAGACTTGGAATTCGCGCGCGGTGCGAATGCGGCCCTCGCCGGGATCGAGGCGAAGCATGACTTCGCCGAGCGAGATTTGATCGAAGGCGCAGGTGTTGGCGGGCTTGATTTGGAGGCTCATGAGGGAAGGGGAGGGAAAGACGGGCAGAATATTTAGCCACAGAGAACACGGAGCTCGGACACCGAGGACACTGAGAAATGCAATTCCGGATGGATTGGCTCTGTGAACTCTGTGTCCGAGCTCTGTGTTCTCTGTGGCGAGTGATTGGGGGATTGCAGAATTACTCGGCGACTTTCAGGTCGCTGAGCTTCCACTTTTGTTTGCGGGCTTCGGTGGCGAGTTCGTTGAAGGCGTTGATTTCGGCCTCCGAGAAAAGCAGGCCGTTGTTTTTTGCGCAGCGGGCCGCCGCCTGCGCTTCGAGCTGGCCGGGCAACATGCAGCCCTCGTTGCCATGGCCGAGGATATCATCGATCACGGCTTTTACGTTCTGCTGCTGGTTGCGGCCTTTCGCGAACGCGCCCGCGTTCATCGCTTCGGGTTTCCAGACCTGGAAGAAAAACGCGCAGGTGCCTTTGTCGTCGCCGACTTTGTCCCAGCGATTGCGGAGGGTCGGGAGCGAACCACCGATGAAGGCGCCGATGATTTCATTCATGAGGGCGAGCCCGTAGCCTTTGTGGGCGCCGAAGGGGATGAGATATTTCGCCTTGAGCGGGTCGGTGGTCGGCTGGCCGTTTTCGTCGACGGCGGCGTTCGGGGGAAGTTGTTTTCCTTCCCGCGCGAGTTGTTGCACGCGGCCCATCGCCACGACCGAGGTGGCCCAGTCGATCACGATGGGATAACCGAGCGCTTCAGTGGTGGGAAATCCCCACGAGTGTGGATTGGTGCCGAGCGTGGGAAACTTGCCGCCGAACGGCACGACCTCGGAGAGCGCCGCCGTGCAGTTGGTGTAAGCAATGTAGCCACGCTTCGCTGCGTCCATCACGTAGCCGCCGCCCCAGAGGTAGTGGAACGCATTATCGACCGAAACCATCCCGACGCCGTATTTGTCCGCGAGTTTGATCGCCTGCTCGATCGCGGCGTAACCGGTCGCCTGCCCCAGTTTCTTATTGGCGTTCCAAACCGCCGAAGCGCGATAGGGGACCGCGACCTTTTCAATCTTTGCTTTGGGCACGCAGCCACCGGACCCGGAGCCGAAGAGGTGATCGAGATGCAGCGCTTTCAGGGCGTTGTGCGTGCGGATGCCGTGGCGGGTCGCTTCCGCACAGAACCGCGCGCCGGCGACGGCTTCCTGGCCGGAGTAACCGCGTTTTTTGTAAGCGGCAGTGACGAGCGCGTTGTGCTGTTCCTCGGGGACGACGTAGAAAATTTCGGACATAAGATTAGACGATAGGAGAAATCATTTAGCCACAGAGGACACGGAGCTCGGACACAGAGGACACGGAGAAATTCAATCCGAGTTCTTTCCTCTGTGAACTCTGTGTCGGAGCTCTGTGCTCTCTGTGGCCGAAGTTTGGGATTCGTAGGGGTTCAGACAACTTTTTTGACGGGGACTTCGGGATTGATCTGAGCGAGCGGTTTCTCGCCGTGCATCGCACGGATCAGATTCGTGACCGCAGCGACCGCCTGACGCTGGACGCTTTCCGCGGTGCGCGAACCGATGTGCGGGGTGCAGACGACGTTGGGGAGCTTCAGCAAAGGATGATCCGGCTTCGGCGGTTCTTCGTCGAGGACGTCGGTGCCGTAGCCGCCGACCTGACCTGACTTCAGGGCTTCGATCATGTCACCGGTGTGAACGATTTCACCGCGGGCACAGTTGAGGATGAGGACGCCCTTTTTCATTTTCGGGAAAGATTTCGCGCTAATCATGTCGCGAGTTTCCGGCGTGAGATTGGTGTGCAGGGAAATATAATCTGACGCGGCGTAGATCTCGTCCAGGGAAGCAGCCCGCTTCACGTCATTGGCCGCCGCGAATTTCTCATCCCAATAAACATCGTAGCCGATCGCCTTTATGCCGAAGGCGCGCGCGCGAATGGCGACTTCCTTGCCAATGCGGCCAAGTCCGATGATCCCAATGGTTTTTTCGAGGAGCTCGTGTCCGGTCTTTCGCTTCCACGTGCCGGAGCGTGTGGAGTCGGTGTGAAAGAGAAAATTTTTCTCTAGGGCAAGGAGAAGCAGAAACGTGTGTTCCGCGACTGTGGTGTGGTTGACGCCCGGCGTGAAAAGCAGAGGGATGCCGAACTCGGTGCAGGACTTCACGTCGATCTTGTCGACGCCGATGCCGTACTTGGAAAGCACCTTCAGTTTCGGAAGCGCTTTCTCGAACACCTTGCGGGTGATCAGATCATCGCCGCAGATGTAGCCATCGATGTCGCCCACCAGTGCGAGGGTATCGGCTTCATTCAGCGGACCGCGGGCGCGAATGATTTCCCAGCCGGTATCGGCGAGGAGCTTGTGGTGTTCGCCGGGGGTGTCTTGGAATGAGGTGGTCGTGAGAAGAATCTTCGTCATGGGGAGACGGGCAACTCCACACCGGCCTCGAAAAAAGGGAAGCGAAACTTTGCCGATTCTCCATCACGGGCCCACCTGGAAACTACCCTGTCCGCGGTGAGTCGCCTCGGTGCGCCTCGCGCGGCGCCAGTGCTGCACGCATTTTTGATGAGCGATGCCGAACAGCCACGAGGCGAATTTCGCGTCATCGCGCAGGAGTTCGGCGATGTAGGTGTAAAGCGGCAGCTGGTGCCGCTGGAGCAAGGTGTCCCAGGCTTCTGGCGCATGTTGGCGGGCGGCGTTGACGAGTTGGGGTCGGGTGATGCCACGGGGGCTCTTTGCAGAAGTGGAATGCGCGAAGGTCCGAAAGGTTCTACTGCTCTGCTTGCAGAGCGACGATCCGCGGTTCATCTCGTCGCATCGATGAAGACCTTTTCTTCCGTCACCCGTCGGTTGCAGCGCTCCCTCGGCGCGAGCGTCGTGCACAGGGATGACGGCGCGCGCCATGCGGCCTCGTTCGACAGCAGCAAGCTTCCGTTCCTGCCGGAGGCAGTCATTTTTCCTCGGACGAATGCGGACATCGCGGCCGTGCTGACGCTGGCGAACAAGCATGGCGTGCCAGTGACGATGCGGGGACGCGGCACGTCGCTGACGGGTTCGGCAGCGCCGATGCGCGGCGGATGGGTCATCGACATGCTCGCGTGGAATCGCATTTCGATCGATGTCGAGGCGGGGTTCGCGCAGGTCCAGGCCGGCGCGAAAATTGCCGACATCCAGCGCGCAGCGGAGGCGAAGGGCTGGTTTTATCCCCCCGATCCCTCCTCGAAGGAATACTGCACCATCGGCGGCAACATCGCTTGCAATGCCGGCGGCATGCATGGGGGGAAGTATGGCGTCACCCGCGACTTCGTCCTCGCGTTGAAGGGGCATTTGCCCACCGGCGAATTTGTGGAGTGGGGGACGCCCACGAAAAAGTTTTCCGCCGGTTTTAATCTGCGCGATCTGTGGATCGGCAGCGAGGGGATGCTGGGTGTCATCACCGAGGCCACCTTGAAACTCATTCCCTTGCCGGCGGCGCGGTGGACATTGCTCGCCGCATTCAAGACGGAACCGCTGGCCATCAAGGCGGCGCTCGCGCTTTTTCGGCAGAGGGTGCAGCCCGCGATTTGCGAATTTCTCGACCGCTATTCCGTGCACTGCGCGGAACGCGCCACTGGAGCGACCGTGTTTCCAGGACAGGCGGGCCGGCCGGTTTTGCTGATCGAGCTCGCGGGCAGTGCGAGCGAAGTGCGCGAACAAAGCCGCGTCGTCCTTGCGTGGGCCGGGGAATACGCGCTCGCCTCCCGCGTGGCGCGAAACCGCGGCGAGGCGGAAGCGCTCTGGGCCGTGCGCCGGAAATGTTCGGGCGCGATGTTCGAATTGGGCGATGCGAAGCTCAACGAAGACATCGTCGTTCCCATGCGGAACTACGAAAAATTCGCGCGTTTTCTGGAGCGTTTGCGGCGGGAATCGAAACTGCCGATCCCCACCTTCGGGCATCTTGCGGACGGTAATCTCCACGTGAACATCATGTATCACAAAGCAGTCCCAGCCGAGTGCCGTGCGGCGGAACGGGCGGTGCGGCGCTTGATGGAAACGGTGGTCCGGCTTGGAGGGGCGATCTCGGGCGAGCACGGGATCGGTCTCGCGAAAACGCCATTTCTGCGGCTGCAACATTCGCCCGCTCAGGTGCGCGCCATGCAAGCGGTGAAGCAGGCCCTCGATCCCAACGGGATCCTGAACCCCGGGAAAATCTTCGAGATTTTCGAGGTATGGAAACACCAGCGATTGGATGTGAAATTGCCTTGGGACCACAAATAGAGCGGAAGCCTGGCCACATCGGCGGGAACCCAGCCCGGGCAATCCGGGTCCTTTTGCGACCGCTGTGCGGCTCCCATGAAAGTTCCGCGTCTTGTGTATCGTTCTCCCGTGCTTTTTTCGGAAAGCACCGTGGTTCAGTCCCGGGTTCGAGGCCTGACCCGGCCGATTGCCCATCGTTGCCTGCTGACCGGGCTTTTGCCCCTTGTCGCGGCGGTGGCGGCAGGGGCGCAAAACGCCTCAACGCCCAAGCTTGATCCGGCGGCGATCATCCGGGAGCTGAAGGATAATTCGGTCGAGGGCATGAGTCGCCGGCTCGGGCCCGATTACGAGTTTTATCATCCCCGCGGGACGGGGGAGAAATTTCCCGAGGTTTATCTGGTGCCTCCGAAATCCGTTCCGGCGGAAGTGAAGGATGGCGCGGGGAACAAGCGGCAATATCAGATCGGTGGTCCCTACACCACGGACAATGGCGACTTCAGCTCCACCCAAGCGCAGATCCTCTATGTGCCGGATCATAAACTTGCGGTAGATCAAAAAACGAAAATGCCGAATGACGGTGTCGGCGTGGATCGGGTGACGATCATTGAGTGGTCGAATAACTGTTTCACGGAAAAACCCGAGCCGCCGTGGTGGGGCGGCTATCGGCCGGATCCGACCTCGCCGCTGTGGGTGGAGCGGGCAGGAAATAACCTCGGCACGCCTGTGGCCATAGCGCGCGGTCAGGGCAACTGGTCGAATTCCGGCATCGTGATTTTCTCCTCCGGGCTCGTGGCGCAGGCGGGTACGGTCACCGCCCGGGGCACGGATCCCACGTTTATGTTTCCGGCCCACAAGCTCCCGACCGCTGTCGCCGTCACGAGCAAAAATGAATTTGCCCTGGTGACGGTCGTCGACACCGAGAAAATGATCGGACAAGTCGCGGTCTTCGCGCTCGCCGGCGGAGGGAAGCGGGCGCCGTTCGCCCACGAATGGAACGAAGAATATCCCGGGATGCCGAACGTCGCGGTGTTCTGCCAGATGAAGCTGCTGGGCTACGTCGACCTGCCGGGCCTAAATTTTCCCACGGGGGTCGGTGCATCCAGCCTGGGCTTCCATGGGCGGCTCAACGGTCGCAACGGCCACGCGGGCATGTTGAGCGAGTACAACCTCAGCAATCCGGCGGACCGTAAGATCTTCAATGCCGGGGGTGATAATGCCGGTTATACCGCGACCACCGGCTTCGCCGTCGTAATTTCAAAATATGATGGCAAGGCGGCCTTCATCGATTTGCAGCCGTTGTTTGAACGCGTGCGTGCGGCCTATTTCACCACGGAGGAAAATTTCCAGAAAACCCGCGAGATGGGCGACGGTCCGAAACAGTGGCCGTTTACCTTCGAGGCCGACCCGAGTTGGAAGCCGACCGTTGTCAAAGTGCTCGATGTGGCGCAGCCCACTGCGGTTTTGACTCAAATGCATGAGGGCGGCCAGACGTTCATCGCGTCGTTGGATGGTATGATCACCCCGTTTACTCTCGGGGGACTATCGACCACGGCATCGGCTGATCCGGCGGCCATCGTTGCGGGAACTACGTTTAAGGTGGGACGTAATCCTATTTGGATGGCCTATCCCAAGTACACGGCGGATTCGTTCCTCGTGGTGTCACGCGGCGATCGGGAAGTGAGCTGGGTCGCGTGGGGGGAAGCGCCGAAAATCACCCGGCGTTTGCGCGATGCGCGCCTGCTCGACCCGGTGGCAGTCGAGGTTTCGGATACGCACGGCATTGAGGGGCCGATTTGTACCGTGGTTGATTTCAAAGGGCGCAAAATCGCCAATTACCGTTACGGAACCCTGACCTTTGCGACGCAAGGCGGCGCCACCTTCGGGGTGGGGGCGACCGGGACCGACCCGTTTGAATGCGGGGGGACCTTGGAGTTTCCGGGGCACCCCTTCCTCTTGAGCGGCACGAATGTGAACTGACCCGGCGGACTTTTACCGCCGTTGCATTCGCGAGGTGAACGATAGCGATTCACCTTCGCCGGGATGAGGGTAACCAGGAGCTGCCGCTGTACGCGGTTCCACGATGAACCTCATCCCCGCAATCGCGATCCGGGCGTATCATCCGTCCGACGAAGCTCATGTCATCTCGCTTTGGCGGGACTGTGGCTTGGTCAAGCCGCAGAATGATCCGCGCAGAGACATCGCGCGCAAACTGCGCGTGAATCCGGAATGGTTTTTGGTGGGTGACTTGAGCGGCAGAATCGTGGCCACCATCATGGTCGGCTATGAGGGGCACCGCGGCTGGATTAACTATCTCGCGGTCGAACCGGCGCTGCAGAAGAGCGGCGTCGGCCGGACGCTCATGGCGGAAGCGGAGCGGGTCTTGTGTACGGCGGGTTGTCCGAAGATCAATCTTCAGGTGCGCTCGAGCAACGCGGGAGTCATCGCATTTTATCACCGGCTCGGATTCGTTGCCGATGAGGTTGTCAGTTTGGGCAAACGCCTGGAGTACGACTGAAAACAGGGATGGTTGTTCGCCGCGGGCGGACGAAGCGCGAATGCTTTTCAGAGCGAATCGTTCCGGTTTGCCGTTGGGGATGACGTGCGAAACGCGTGTGAACAACTCACCGGGTTTTTCCATTGCGGCGTCGAAACGCCACCCTTCAATGGCCGTTTTCCACCCTGATGTACCTCAAGGCGCTCAAGCTTCACGGCTTCAAATCATTCGCTGACGCAACGACCCTTCGCTTTGAGCCGGGAGTGACTGCGGTGGTGGGACCGAATGGCTGCGGCAAGTCGAACATCGCGGATGCAATCCGTTGGGTGCTCGGTGAACAGAGCGCGAAAGCGCTGCGTGGGGGCAAGATGCAGGATGTCATTTTCGAAGGCGCCGACACGCGCAAGGCGGCCCAACTTTGTGAAGTGGGGCTGCTCCTCACCGACTGCGAGAAACAGCTGGGCAGTGAGTTTCATGAAATCGAAATCACCCGGCGCGTTCACCGCGATGGGCAGAGCGAGTATTCTTTCAACGGCCAGGCCTGCCGGTTGAAGGACATTCAAAAGCTTTTCATGGACACCGGCATCGGCCGGACGAGTTATTCGATCATGGCGCAGGGCCAGATCGACCAGATCCTTTCCTCGAAACCGGAGGAACGGCGCGCGGTGTTCGAGGAGGCGGCTGGCATTACCAAGTACAAAAGCGCGCGCAGGGAGGCGATGAACAAGCTGGCTCTGACCGACCAGAACCTCGCGCGCGTGGCCGACGTCGTTGCTGAGGTTTCGCGGCAAATTGGCAGCCTCCGGCGGCAGGCGGCGAAGGCCATGCGTTTCAAACGGGTCAACCATCGTCTGCGCCACCTCGCGATGGCGTGGAGCGCCCACGGCCACGCGCAACTCACCGCCACGCTCGGAACGCTGGACGGCAAGGTGGCGGAATTGCGCGGCGACGCCGAAACCCGACGCGCAAACTTCGAGCGTCAACAGGCGGCGCTCGACGAAAAGAAATCCTCGCGCACCCGGCTGAACCAGCGGGTGCAGGATGCGCAGCAGGCGGTCTTCGATTTGCGCTCGCAAAAAGAAGGCGCGGAAAATTTCGCGAATCTTGCATTGATCAAACGGACGGGGCTGGAGGACCGCCTCGCGTCATCCCGGGAAAATCTCCGCGAACTGGAAATGCAATTGCGCGAGGTGGCGGCGCAGGTGGACACGGGCGCGCAGGACAAACAAATGCAGCTCGGCCTGCTCGGAAGCAGCGATGCCGTTTTTCAACAACGGAACCGTGAACTCGCGATTGTCGAGGGTGAGTTGAGCAAGCTCGAGCAGGAGTTGCAGCAGGCAAAGTTCCAGCTGCTCCAGCTCGAGAGCACAGTCGCGCGGCTGCGGACGGATTGCTCGGGTTACGAGGTGGATCAAAAAACGAGCGCGCATCGTCACGACTCGCTCGCGCAGGAGCTGGACGGAATTCGCCAGCAGCAGGTCACGGCGACACAGGCGGCCGCGGAGTTTGCCAAACGACTGGAGGAAGCGCTGTCGGACAAAAATCGCGTCCACCATGAGTCGGTTGCGGCGCAGCAAACCATCGCCGATCTGACCCGCGAATTTCGCGAAGCCCAGCGGAAGCTCTCGGAGATCGATCGATCGCTCGCCCAGCGGACGGCGAGACTGCGACTTTTGCAGCAGCTCCAGGAAAAATGGGAGGGCTTTGGTGAGGGTGCCAAAGCGGTTCTGCAGGGACGACTCGATGCCGCGCTTTCGGGAGCGAAGGCCTCGCCGATTTTGCATGGCCTCGAGGTCAAGCCGCAGTTCGGCAAAGCGGTCGAGGCCATCCTCGGCTCTGCCGCGGAAGCAATCAGCGTCAGTGACGTCGCGACCGCGCAGCGGATTCTCGCCCAGCTCGAGCAGGAGCAGATTGGTTCCGCCGTGCTGCGTATTTCCGAACTGGGGAACCGGGCGCAACCGGACGCGATGAATCTGCCCGCGGGAGTTTCGTCGGCCTTGGAAGCGGTGAGCGATGCCGATGCCGCCCACCCGGTGCTGGGCGTGTTGCGGGAATGCTACATCGCGGAAGATCTCGGTGCTTTCCTGGATTTCTGGAAGGCGAATCCGGATTTCAGTTTCCTCGCCGTCGCCACCCGCAAAGGCGACCTCGTCGACCGGCGCGGCCTCGTGTACGGCGGTCACCACAGTTCGAAGAAATCGGCAAACAGCCTCGTCCAACGCGAGATTGACCTGCGCGAGACGGCCAGGGCACTCGCGGAGGAACAGAAGGTTCATGATGAACAGCGCGTCGTCATCGAAGGTTTGAGCGCGCGGCTCGCGCTGGCGGAGCAGGCGCTGGAACAACGTCGCGCCGACGTACTCACGGCGACGCAGAATCTCGCTTCGATCCAATCCGAACAGCGGAATGCGCAGCGCTCGCTCGAGGAAGTCACGAACCGGTTGCGTCGCATGGAGGGAGAGCTGACCTCGCTCGAACACGCGCGCAGCGAGGCGCACGCCCGCTCGGAGAAAGCGCAGGCAGGCCTTGCGACGGCCGATACCGCAGCGACGGCGCAGCGCGAAAAAATCCAGAAGCTGGAGACCCGCATTATTGAAATCCGCACCGACCGTGACGTGAAGCGCGATACCCTCGCCCAAGCCCGCCTCGAGCTGGCGGAGCGCCGCCAGAAAGTGGAGGTGCTTGATCGCGGACTCGGCGAGATGCAGCGGCGACGCCACCAGCTCGAGGAGCTGCTGGTGCAGCGTCAAACCGAGATTGAGGCGTGGAGCGAGCAGACCGGGGAGCTGGAACGCGAGTCGACGAGCCAGCGCGCGCGGGGCGTGCAGATCGCGGAGACGCTGGCCGTGGCGATGGAGCAGGTCGAGAAGGTGCGGCAGGAGCTGCAAGATCTCGAGCGAGAGATCGGTGCGCTGGAAACGGCGCAGGTCTCGATCCGCGATGCGACCGATGCGGCGCACGACGAACTCAGCAAGCACGAGATCAAACTGGCGAGCGACCGGCAGCGGGCACAATTCCTTGCGGAGGAAGTTTCCCGGGAGTTTCAAACGGACATCGCGACGCTGGATTGGAAGCAACTCCTCTGGAAGGCCGACGACGAACCCGAGGGACTGAAACCGCTCGATCTCGACGAAGATGAGAGCGACGAAAGTACGACTGAAAGCGCGGACAAACCGAAGCGCCGCAAATCGAAAGGCCCGAAAGGCGAGCCGACGTTGGATGACCTGGCCGCACTCGATCGAACGAACTGGGAGGAAACGAAAGTCGAAGTCGACGCGCTCCGACAGCGCATCAATGGGATGGGAGCGGTCAATCTGGTCGCGATCGAAGAATACGCCGAGCTGAAGCAGCGACATGATTTCCTGCAGGCGCAATGCAGCGATCTCACGAGCGCGAAGGCGGAGTTGATCAAGGCGATCGACGAGATCAACCAGACGTCGCAGCGGCAGTTCGAGGTGACCTTCGAACAGATCAAAAAGAACTTCGAATATACTTTTCAGACCTTGTTCGGCGGGGGTCGCGCCCACCTGGAGCTGGTCGTGGCGGAGGACATTCTCGAAAGCGGCATCGAAATCGTCGCGCAGCCGCCCGGTACGAAGCTCAAGGGCATCACCTTGCTCTCCGGCGGGCAGAAGACCCTGACCGCCGTGGCGCTGCTGTTCGCACTCTACATGGTCAAGCCATCGCCGTTCTGTCTGCTCGACGAACTCGATGCGCCGCTGGATGAGTCGAACATCGGTCGCTTCACCGATCTGCTCAAAAAATTCGTGAGCGAATCACAGTTCATCATCATCACGCACAACAAGCGCACGGTTTCGGCGGCGAATGCGATTTACGGCGTGACGATGGAAGAACGGGGTGTCTCGAAAACGGTTTCAATGCGTTTCAACCACGAGCATGGCGGACCCGAGACGCACCAGCCCGAGAACATCGCGGAATCCGTCACGAGTGCGCGCGTGGCCGCGGTCGGGGTGTAGAGGGCAGCCGTCGCTTTGCGTACCGCGCGGGCACCGGTCGCTTGGTGGTGCTCGACGCCCCCGCGTCTCGGGGAGCGTGACGAGCTAATGGCTCGCGTCCGGAGCAACCGTTGAAATCGCTTCCTCGAAGGAAATGAGGCCCAGCTTTACCTTGAGCATCGAATCCTGGTGCAAGGTCTTCATGCCGTTGCGCGCGGCGATTTTCTTAAGGGTGGCGGTGTCGACCTTCCGGTTGATCGCTTCAGCCATCTCTTCATTGTTCACCAGCAGTTCGTGAATGCCGATGCGGCCTTTGGAGCCGATTCCCCCGCAGGTGAGGCAGCCGTGTGGGTTGGCTTTGTAAATCTGTCCCTCCCATTCGATCGCTTTTTCCAGAATCGTTTTTTCCCGACCGTGGGGTTGGTAGGGCAGTTTGCAGGAGCGACAAAGGCGCCGCACCAAGCGCTGCGCGCAGACACAAACGAGCGAGCCGGAAATCTGGAAAGGTTCGATGCCCATCTCGCAGATGCGCGCGATCGTCGACGCCGCGTCATTCGTGTGGAGGGTTGAAACCAGTAAGTGGCCGGTGAGGGCCGCTTCGACTGCCACCTGCGCGGTTTCCTCGTCCCGGATCTCGCCCACGAGAATGACGTCGGGATCCATGCGCAGATAGCTGCGCAGCGCGCGGGCAAAGGTCAGCCCGATCTGACGGTTCATCTGCGTCTGGTTCAGGCCTGGCAGCGTATACTCGATCGGGTCCTCCGCGGTCTGAATGTTAACGTCCCGCGTGTTAATCTCACCGAGCGCGGAGTAGAGCGTCATCGATTTGCCCGAACCGGTGGGGCCGCAATGCAGGATCATGCCATGCGGCTGGCGGATGCATTCGACGTAGCGGGCCAGATTTTCCGGCGAAAAGCCGAGGGCCGAAAGGGGGAGTGCGCTCTTTTCCTTGTCGAGAATGCGGAGCACCACTTTTTCGCCGTAATTCGTCGGCGTCGTGGCGACGCGGAGATCGATGTCGATATTCCGGTTGGTGTATTTTTTGAAAATAATGCGCCCGTCCTGCGGCAGCCGGCGCTCCGAGATATCGAGATTGCTCATGATCTTCAGGCGCGCGACGAGCGGCCCGGCCACCTGCTTGGGGAGGCGCAGCTTGTCCTGACAGAAGCCGTCGATGCGGTAGCGAATCACCAGTTCTTTCTCGGTCGGATCGATGTGAATGTCAGAGGCGCCGCAGATGTACGCATCTTCTACGATTCGGTTGGTCAGCTGAATCAGCGGAGCGGAACTGCCGCTTTCCAGGTCGTCCGTGAGCAGCTTGTTTTGCTCTTCAGCGGAGTAGGTCGTGCTGACCACGTCCGCCACCGCATCGATGTTGATATCCTCCACATTGGAGGCGATGCCGGACTTGGAGCGGATGAAATATTTTTTAACGAGTGCCTCGAAGAGCGTCGCGGAAACGACACTCACTTCGTCGATCGCGATTCCGGTCTCCCGCGTAAACGCTTCCCGGCGGGTGTAGTCCAGGGGATTGATCATGAGGACCGCCACTGAACCCGGTCCCAGGCGCTGATGGGGGAAAACGCCTTCAGCACGGATGATTTCATCGCCCACGGATGAAACAAGTTCTCCGTCGATTTCGATGTCGTCCGCTATGGTGACGAGGGGCAGCTCGGTCAGGCGGGCGACGAAGCGAGCGGCATCTTCGGCGCTCGGCACGAATTTGGGATCGACCATCCGATGGATGAGGGTCGACGAGTACTCCGCAACTTCCTGGAGCAGGGCGAGGTCCTCGTCCGTGAAGTTCGCCCCCGTGCCGGCGGCCGCCTCTTTGTTAAGCACCTGAATCGCTCCCAGGGTAATCGTCGTTTTGAGCGGGACAGTGAGGGTAGAATGCACCCGAAATCCGGTGGCTTTGGCTAGCTCGTTAGTCGCCGGAGCGGGGGTGGACGTGTCACGATAAAAAACCGGTTCTCCCGTTTTGATCACCTGCCCGACGATCCCTTTCCCCAAGGGGATTTTTTGCGCGAGCAGTCGGTCGGCATTCTCCTGAAATAATTTCTGTTTCGAGGGATCGTTGGCCCAGAGGGAAGGAGAGTAATAGACCTGACGAAAAGAGATCGAATCGCCCTCGACCAGGTAGAACGTCATCGATTGGGCCTGAAGCGCCTCCACCACTTTCGATGCCGTAAGCTCAATCACCGACGCAATATCGGCCCGGCTCGGAGTGGGGCGTGAGATGACCTTAATCAGCAGCGACCGGCGAAGCGTTCCAAAGAGGTTGGAGAGAAGCATTGAGGCGGCACGGCAGCACTCGAAGTGCCAGCGGCGGTTCGTATCGAGTCCATAAAAGCCGCGAAGACAAGCTTACCGGACCCGCAGCGGGACAGGCCTCCTCTGCGATGTAGAATCCGGGAAACCCTGATCGTCGCTAGGTCAGTAAGACTTCACTGCTATAGGTCCGGAGGGACGTTGCTCGTGGCCTCGTCCATCGTCGTGTGACCAAGCTTCACCTTCAGCATGGAGTCCTGGTGCAGGGACTTCATGCCAGTCCGCATGGCGATGCGTTTGAGTTCCGCCGCCTCTGACCGCTTGTTGATCGCCGCCGTCAACTCATCGGAGTTGGTCATGAGCTCGTGAATGCCAATCCGGCCCTTGTAGCCGAGGCCTCCGCACGTCGGACACCCTTGGGGATTCGGTTTATAAATCTCTCCGCTCCAGCCAATCGCTTTCTGCAACGTCTCCTGGTCTTTACTGGAAGGCTGGGTTGCGATGCGGCAGTTTTTGCAGATCCGCCGCAGCAGGCGTTGGGCACACACACAGACGAGGGATGCGGATACCTTGAAGGGTTCGACCCCCATTTCGCCAATGCGCGCCACGGTCTGGGGAGCGTCATTCGTGTGCAGCGTCGATACGAGAAGGTGTCCGGTCAGCGCAGCTTCCACGGCGATCTGCGCCGTTTCTGCATCGCGGATCTCTCCGACCAGAATGATATCCGGATCCATCAGGAGGTAGCACCGTAAGGCTCGCGCGAACGTGAGCCCGATCTGGTTGTTCATCTGCATCTGGTTCAAACCCGGCAAGGTGTATTCGATCGGGTCTTCCGCCGTTTGGATGTTGATGTCCGGCGTGTTTACCTCGGCCAGCGCCGAGTAGAGCGTCATGGACTTGCCCGACCCCGTCGGGCCACAGTGCAAAATCATCCCATAGGGCTGGCGGATGCATTCGCGGTATTTGGCGAGGTTTTCCTCGGAGAAACCCAAGGCGGTCAACGGCAGCGTGCTTTTCTCTTTATCGAGAATGCGCATCACCACTTTCTCGCCGTAATTCATCGGGCCCGTCGCCACGCGAAGGTCGATATCGATATTCTTCTTCGTGTATCGCTTGAAAATGATTCGTCCATCCTGCGGCAGCCGGCGCTCCGAGATGTCG
>JBDSSU010000044.1:0-2989 GCA_039928635.1 Opitutaceae bacterium
AAGCGGCGATCTGGCATCGGGCTTCGCTCCAATCGCTGCTCCGCCGTGGGGAATCGATTTGGGAATTTGAGCAAAACGGTAACGCGCGCGCGGACCACCACGCCACTGGCTTTTACGCCACGTGGAAAGCGGTCGTCCCCTACCAAGGGATTCTTTCTCACCACGTGGTGGAAAAGGGTCTGTGGCTGCCGCACGAAAAATGGATTTTTCAACATCAGAATATTGGCTGCGACTTCTCGCGGCGTCAGACGCTGCGCTTTCCTCAGGTACTTTTTTATCACTGCGCGCAATTCACGGACAAAAGTCTCAACCTTTTTCCCTGGCGTTTGAAAACTCGCATTAAGCGCGCCATGAAGCGTCTGCTCCGCCCGTTGTTCGAAAACCAATTCTCGCGGATGAACGGCAACACGCTCTCCGAGCATCAGCGTTCTTCGAAATAATCTCAATTCGCGCCCGCTACCGCTCAACATGTCACTGCCTCGTCGCTTTGGCCACTATTGCCAACTCCTCGCGCGTTATATCGAGAACCCTCGCGCGCTCTCCGTAAAATTCCGGGGCGGTATTCCGGGCACCTACTCGAAATTGGATCAGGCTTGGTTTCACCGTCTCGGCCTCCGCTCCGTTATCGACGTCGGCACGAACTACGGCCAATTCGCGCGCACAATGCGGACTCTCCTGCCGGCAGCGCAAATCTACGGCTTCGAGCCCATTCCCGCCTGCTTCGAACACTCGAAGCGCGCGTTTGCCGGGGATGAAAAATTCGCCATCTTCAACCTTGCCCTCGCGGAGCGAAAAGGCGTCGCGACTTTTACCGTCGCTTCGGGAGATACAGGAGCGTCCTCATTGCTCGCCGCGGGCGCAGCCCAGAAACAATATTTTCCCCACACGTTGCAAAGCCGCACGATTGAAGTGCCAATCGACACCTTGGACAGGGTGATGGCTTCGCAGCTGGTGGCGTCGCCCTATCTGCTCAAAATCGACGTGCAAGGTTACGAACACCAAGTGTTGTGCGGGGGGATCCAAACGTTGCAGCAAGCGAGTTTGGTACTTCTGGAAGCCAGTTACGTCTCGTTTTACGAGGGCCAGAAACTCTTCGACGAAGTATATGAACTCCTCCGCCATCACGGATTTCGACTCTCCGACATGTTCAACATGATGTATTCCCCGGAGACCGGAGCGGCTCTCCAAGGCGATTTTCTCTTCGTGAAGAGCAGCTGATCACCCGTTTCGCCGGGGAGCTTTGGCCCTCGCCGTCGCCATGCTGCGCTCATCCGTCATTGTCACGCTATTCGCATTCGGCGGGAGCGTGGCGACGCTTCTAAATCAGCTCCTCCTCGCGCATTTTTTCGGAGCCGGTGCAGAAATGGACAGTTATCTGATCGCGATCAGTCAGCCGACCGTTCTGTCGGGGTTATTCTCAGGCATGCTGAGCTACCAAGTCGTGCCCGCTCTTGTCCGCGCCGAGCGGCGGATGGGTTCGGCGTCGTCCCTACTCCGCTCTTTAGTTTTAGGAGTGGGTTGTGGCACCACCGTTCTTGCGTTGCTGTGTGTGCTGTTTGCAGAACAACTGGTCACCTCTCTCTACGGGACGCTTGAACCCAGCCAAGTTGAACTTGCCGTCCAGCTCACCCGCATCGCGTGGTTGTGGCTGCCCTTGGCCGTAACCAGCGCAATTTACACGGCCGGCCTTCATCTCAAGCTGCAATTTTCAGCGGCGACCAGCATTGCCTCATTCCCAATCGTGGGAGCCGCTCTTGGCTGCCTTGTCGGGCAATCACGATATGGGATCTCAGCAGCGGCTGTCGGACAGCTCGTGGGATACGCGGTAATGCTCGTTTGGTTACGGCTAAAATTCGGGACGGAGGGCAGGGGGTGGGATTGGAAGGGTCTTCGCGAGCTGGGCCAGCAAACACCGTTGGCGCTGGCGGCAGTGCTCGTTTTTGTGGTGTACCCAGTCTCGGATGCCTTTTGGGCGTCCAGGGTAGGCCCGGCCGCGGTTTCTTACCTCGGGTATGCGCAACGCTTGGTGGTTGGCTTGGCGAGCCTCGCCATCGTGGGAGCGACCACCGTGATGTTCCCGCGTTTGGCCCGCCTGGGTGGCGCCGGAGCGATCGATCACCTCAAACTGGATCTTGCGCGCGGACTCCGCGTGATCCTGCTTTCCGTCTGCCCGGTAGCCGTCATTTTAGCCGTCGCGGCTCTGCCTTCCCTACAACTGCTATTTCAACGTGGTTCGTTTAGATTCGAAGATGCGCAGGCGGTGGCTGACATTCTACCTGGCATGCTTTGCGGCATGGTCGCAATGAGTTGCATGGGCATCATGTTTAAAGCGTTCTTCGCCCTAAAAAGAATTGGCACTGCTGCGACGGTAAGCTTCGGCGGAAGTCTTCTTTATTTTGCACTTTCAGGGATACTTGGCGGCACCTCCGGCTTGGACGGAATCAGCGCCTCCTACGCAGTCAGTTGGTGGGTTGTACTGGGCGTTAGCATTGCATTCCTGTGGGGAAGACCTTGGAGGAATCTCGTCAACGGAGAGACCGTTTTGTTTCTGCTTTCAACCGGGGCGGCTCTTTTCGTGGCATTGGCGATCACTTGGGTCGGCTGCATTTTCCTTCCGCGAATCAGTGCAGATAACATCGCGGCACGCTTCATCGGGCTGGGCAGCGTAGCTATTGCCGCGCTCACCGGCTACGCAGCCGTTGGCTATCTCATCGGGATTCCGGAGATGCGTTTTGCCTTTCACCGAGGCGCTGAAAAGCTGAAAGGCCTGCGATGACCCTTGCTAACCTCGATGAACATCGATCGTGGTGGGTGCTCATCGCCTTAAACACGGTCTTGGCGATGGCCCCGGCTGTGCGGGACTGGATTCGCGGCCGCTTGGATCTTTTTAATCCGCGGCACGTAATTTTGCTCTTTCTGTGGCTTACCTATGCCGTTTGGCCGGCATGGGTAATTTTGGCTGGATATGAAAAATTCGATAGTATCACCA
>JBDSSU010000045.1:0-3256 GCA_039928635.1 Opitutaceae bacterium
GCGTCCGCATAGTTGGGGTCGAGCTGCACAGCGCGCGCGAAGAGCGTGATCGCCTGCTCCGGCTGGCCCGCCGTGGCTAATGCGAGTCCAAGATTCGCCTGAGCGACGGCACTGCGCGGATCAATTCGTGCCGCTTCGGCAAACGCGGCGCGGCCTTCCTCCGTCCGGCCAACTGCCATGAACGCCCGCCCGAGATTGTTGTGCGCCTCGGCGTATTTCGGCTGAAGCAGTACCGCCCGCTGGAGATGGAGGAGCGCGTCCGCGTTGCGGTTGAGAGCCAGCAGAGCGTAACCGAAATTATTCTCCGCTTCCGGATAGCGAGGTCGGAGCCGCAACGCCGCTTCATAGTGCGGCAACGCTTCCGCCGCACGACCGGCGTCGACGTAGGCGATGCCGAGATTATTGTGCGCCATCCACGCCGAAGGATTTTTCGCCAGCGTGGTTTCGTAGAGCTTGATCACATTCCGATAATCCCCGCTCTGCCGCCAGGTCAGCGCACCAAGAACGACGAGTACGGCCACACTGCCTACGCGCCTCACCGTCAAAGAGACCGGCACAAACGAAGCCCAGCCAGCCGCAATCAGCGCGAAGATCGCGATCGACGCCAGATACTGAAAATGATCCGCGACGAACGAATACAGAAAAGGGAAAACGTTGACGAAGCCCAAGGCGGGGAACAGCAACCCAAGAAAGAGCCACGCTGCCGCCAGTCCGCCTCGCTGCCGGTCGCGGCGGAACCAGAGCGTCGCCAGCAACGCGAGCACTCCGATTGGAGCGAGCCATTGGAGCAGACTGCCTGTGTCCATCGTCCAGCGCGGATAAATAAAAATGAGATCCGCGGGCCAGATGAGTTTCCCGAAATAGAACCACGCCGCTCGTCCGGCGAGCAAAGTGCGCTGCAAGAAGGTCAGCGCGAAGTCCTCCCCTTGCGCGCCAATCAAAGTGCGTTCAACCGATGCCGTGATGAAGGCACTCGCCAGACTCAGCGCGAACCAGGGCAACAGCGGCTGCCAGTCGCGGCGCCAGTCCAGCCGGCCGCGTTGCCACCAGAAGATCACCAGTAAGGCGGCGGGCAGCGTCGCCGTGACGGTCTTGGTGCAGAGCGCCAGGACAAACAAGCCGGTCGCCCAAAGATACGTCGACGTTCGACGCGCGGCATGGAAGCGCAGATACCCGAGCGCCGCGCCGAGAAAGAGCACGGTCGAGAGGGTGTTCTTTTGCTCTGAGATCCAGGCGACCGACTCCACGCCGACCGGATGCAGCGTAAACAACAGCGCGGCCAGCCACGCACCCGGCACGCCGAGTCGCCGCAAAAGCACTCCGACAAGACACGCCGCCGTGGCGTGAAGCAGGAGATTCAGCGTGCGGTAGCCGGCCGGCGCATCGCCCCACAGCCGGTGCTCGATCCAGAAAGCGGAATGCAGCAGCGGATAATACTGCTGCGTCGCGCCGGGTTCGAACCAGATGCGCCCCAGCCCTTCCCCTGAGCGCAACTCCGGCCGCGTAACGTGGCCCGGGCGATCATCCCAAAGAAAATCGCCGGAGAGCGATCGACCGTAGACGAGCATCGCCGCGGCGAAAATCAGGACGCACATGAGGCCCGTGCTCCAAGGCACCAAATCGGACGGGCGGGAGGCGGGGCGCGCGGATGGGGTCATCGACGGGGAACGGTTCAATTGAATTCACGCTAATACCGGTGAAGCAACCTCCGTCGGCAAAAGTGTCGCCTGACTCGGGAACACTTGCGCCGCACGGAGGCATCTCCCTTGCTTGGCGCACCCCAATTGGAAGCGACCTTCTCCAGAGAAAACGCGCTTCGCTGGCTGCTCGCCGCCGGCTGCTTCGCGCTCCTGATCTTTTTCTTCAGCCCGCCTTGGGCACTGTATGCTCTATGGGCGCGTGTGCCCGAAATGGGCGTGTTGCTGGAAGTGCGACGCGCGGCCACCGTGCTCTACCAAATCGATCATCTCGGCGGCCAGGTTCCTGACCCCCTGCACAGCGCGATCCAATGGCGGATTTTGTTTCCGATGATCGGGCGCGGACTGCACCTGCCCCACCCCCTGCTCTTCGGGCTCGCGCATTTCGGCTGCGTGGCCGTGCTCGCATTCATTGTCACGGTGCTGCGGCGCAACGCCTGCAGTTGGTCCGCGAGCGGCGCGCTCGCCGTGACTCTCGGGGCGACGTCCTGGTTTTTCACCTCCGCGGGCTGGCTGGGTTACTTCGATTCCTGGCTGGTTTTGGGTCTGCTGGTGGCCGCTTTCGGGAAATCCCGCTGGTCCCTGTGGGCGGCATGTATTTGGGCACCCTGGGTGGACGAGCGCTTCGTCGCGGCGGCGCCACTCGCCTTGATCTGCCGCTATCTTTATTTCCAACGTGCCGGCCGCTCGATCGACGTGAAGCGTGAGTTCGGCATCGCCGTTGCCTTGGTGGTGGGATTCGTCGCCGTGCGTCTCGGGCTCGTCGCGGGACGCAGCGCAGAGACTGCCACGATCAGCGGATACCTGAACACCTTCGTCGACGGCAGCGCCTCGTGGTCGCGCGTGGTGTTTGGCGCGTGGAGCGGACTGCGCATCGCGTGGGCGCTGCTGGTCGCCGCGGTCGTGCTGGTGGGTCGGGCGAACCGCTCCCACGCGGTCCTTCTGGCCGCGGCGGTGCTGGTGGTGGCCGCGGTCGGGCTGTTTACCGCGCAGGATCTCAGCCGCTCGATGATGCTGCTGATGCCGGTCGCGCTGCTCGGCGCCATCTCCGCGGTAAACTGGCGGCCGCAGTTGCTCTCAGCCGCGGCCGTGCTCGCGCTCCTGCTCCCGGCGCATCACGTGATGAGCAACCGCGTCAACCCGATCTTCTATCTCTATCACGAGCTGGGTGCCTTCGACCGGCCGCCACCCGAGGCGATGCCGGAATTACTCGAGCTGCGCGCGGTGCAGGCGATGGAGCAGGGTGACTTCACGGCGGCCGCCGAGTCGCTCTCGCTCGCCATCAAGCTCGCGCGGAACCCGGCCTATCCGAGCAGACAACGCGGGATTCTCTTCGCCTCGCAGCAGCAGTGGGCGGCGGCACGAGATGATTTTTCGGTGGCGGTGAAAAACGCGCCACGCGAGCCCGACGGCTGGTTCCTGCGCGCCCAAGCGGCGCTCGCGCTTGGTGACGTGGCGGCGGCCGACGCGGATTTAACGCAGGCCCTCGCGGTCGCGCCGGCGAAATGGCAGGAGCGCGCAGATGTCACGCGCTTCCGTGCACGACTGCGGCAGCAGGG
>JBDSSU010000046.1:0-3779 GCA_039928635.1 Opitutaceae bacterium
AAATTCAATCGTGACGAATTCCTCTTTCGTATCGCGCAGCAGTTCGACGAGGTGATTCAGATTGTTCACGTGTTTCCCGTTCACGGACTCGACGACCCGCGTAAACGGGTTGCTGTAGCCGGTCGACAATTTGTGCGGGAAGAACGGCGACGAAACGACTACGAGTTGTTCCCCCGGAAAGGCGGGTTTGTCACCGCGGCGGATCACCAGGGATGTCCAATCGCGCTAAACATGTTTACCGTGGCCACGTTGTTATCGATGCCGTTGAGGAACTGAGCCGTCGCAGCCGTAAACACCATGGGACCGAAGACAAAGTACGAGGGATAACCTCCACCCAAGTCGCCCAGAACCTGCGGACGTTCGGTGCGGACAGGCAGGTCGACGGCGGTTTCTTTTCCGGCGCGAATTACGGTCAGCGGCACTTTGCCCTCTTTCACCCGCTGTTGAACCAGGTAGTTGAAACGCACGCGCGGGCCGTTCGGCGGCTTCACCATTCCCTGATCATCGACGGGAGTGCCGCCAATCTTGGTAATTACGTCCCACTTCTTCAGCGGATAACTGGCTTCGGCGGACAACGGTTCGTCCACCACGATGCCTTGGGCCGTTTTCTCGAGCTTCAGGTAAGCGCGCAGCGCCGGGTTCTCGAGGGTTTGCACGCCTTCGAACATGGCCGGTTTGCCGTCGTAGCGGCCATCTTTCACATCGGCGAGAAACAGTTCCACGTCCTCGTTCGGGATGATGTAGCCGATGTTCTGCGCCCCGCCGAGTCGGCTGAAAGCGAGACCGATCATCTTGTCGCCCGAGACCGCCGGGCCGCCGCTGTTGCCGGCGTTGATCGCGGCGTCGATCTGGATCCGCAGCCCCGAGGTCCAGCCGTTGTACACCGCAAATTCGATCCGGGAGACAATGCCCTTGGTGATCGAGAGGTTCGAGCCACCGGTCGGATAACCGTACGCCATCACGGGTTCCTTCACATCGGGCAAGGTGTTCGCCCGCGGAACCGGCGGACGCCCGTCGAACAGCGACTCGTCGTCCAGCTTCAGAATCGCGAGATCGATGCCGGGTGCGATCGCCTCCACGGTCGCAGAAATCTTCGTGCCGCTCTGGTTGGCCTGGACCTGGACCTGACTCGCGTAGGCGACGACGTGGGCGTTGGTGAGAATCCGATTTCCTTCGATGATGATGCCGGTGCCCGTGACGTCACTGGCGGCTTGCTTCGTCCATGGCTTGAAAAGATCGGGCAGTCGTCGGGTGGAAAAAATCTTCACGACCGAATTCTCGATCGCGGCCGCCGTGGCTTCGCTGACGATTGACGAAGTGGGGACGCCCGCGGCGGGAGAGAGCGTCGGGGCAGGCCCCGATTTCGGAGCGGCCGTCGGAATATCGAGAGAGGGGGGAAGGTCAGGCGCGCCAAGAGCGGAGACCAAGCCAGCGAACGTTAAACCTTGGAGTGCACGGCGTAAAAGCGAGGGGTGGCGCATGCTCGAGAGAACCGGCGCGACGGCAAAACTGCCAGAGAGAATTTCACTCGGCCGGCGTCGTTAATACCTCACTTTGTCCGCCATCTCACTCCACGCCTTGAAGGTGCTCAGCGCGGCGTGACGCAGGAGGGGCTGCATTTTGAGGGCACGCTGATCCGGCGGCAGCGAAATCTGTTGGTAGATGAAATCGTCATCGAACCCGATGGCCGCCGCGTCGGCCCGGGTGTTGGCGTAGTAGACCTGCGGAATCCGCGCCCAATAGATCGCGGCGAGGCACATCGGGCACGGTTCGCAACTGGTGTAGAGTTCGCAGTCGGCGAGTTGAAACGTTCCCAGCTCCCGACAGGCCTCGCGAATGGCCGTGACCTCCGCGTGAGCGGTGGGGTCATTCGTCGAAGTCACGCGATTATTCCCCCGGGCGATGACCTTCCCTTGGCGAACGACGACGCAACCGAAGGGTCCGCCGCGGTTGGACCGCATGCCGTCGTCGGCCAGGCGAATCGCCTCCTGCATAAAAATTTCCGGACCGGTGTTCATCGCGAAGAAAGGAAAACGTGGAATCGAGACTCGTGCTTGGCAACGTCCTAGCTTACGAGATGCCGCCACCCACTATGAAGTCACTTTCCATTGAAGGTTTGGAGATCGTCGGACCGATGAATCCGCGCTACGCGGAGATTCTTTCACCGGAAGCATGCCGGTTTATCGCCGGATTATTTTCTGAATTTGATCCCCGCCGCGAGGAGCTCCTGGCGAAGCGCGTCGAGCGGCAGCGCGAAATCGATGGCGGCAAGCTTCCGGATTTCCTGCGCGAGACGGCGCCGATCCGGGGCGCTGACTGGCGCGTGCCGCCCCCTCCGCCCGACCTCGTCGACCGCCGCGCCGAGATCACAGGTCCGGTCGATCGCAAGATGGCGATCAACGCGCTCAACTCCGGTGCGCAGTGCTGGATGGCCGATTTCGAGGACTCGAATGCTCCGACCTGGGAGAACTGTCTGGAGGGGCAGATCAACATGCGCGATGCCGCCAGGCGCACGATCAGCTTCACTTCACCTGACGGGAAAGCGTACGCGTTGAAGGAAAAGATCGCGACGATCATCGCCCGTCCGCGCGGGTGGCACATGGAGGAGAAACACGTGTTGTTTAACGGCAAACGCGTCTCCGCCTCGCTCTTCGATTGGGGGCTTTATTTTTTCCACAACGCGAAAGCGCTGATCGCCCGCGGGAGCGGCCCGTATTTTTATCTCCCGAAACTGGAAAGCCATCTCGAGGCCCGCTTGTGGAACGAAGTGTTCATCCACGCCCAGGCCGCTCTCGGCATTCCGCGGGGCACGGTGCGGGTCACGGTGCTGGTCGAGACGATCCTCGGCTGTTTCGAAGCGGAGGAAATTCTCTACGAACTGCGCGAGCATGCCTCGGGACTGAACTGCGGGCGCTGGGATTACATGTTCAGTCTGGTGAAAAAGTTTCGGAACCGCCCGGAGTATGTGTATCCGGATCGCACGCTCATCACGATGACCGTGCCGTTTCTCCGAGCGTACTGCTTCCATGTCATCCAAGTCTGCCATCGCCACGGCGCGTACGCCATGGGCGGGATGGCGGCGCAAATTCCGATCCGCAACAACCCCGCCGCCAACGCCGAGGCGCTGGAGAAAGTGCGCGTGGATAAGGAACGCGAAGCCGCTGATGGTTTTGACGGAACCTGGGTCGCCCATCCCGGGCTCGTGCAGACCGCGCTCGATGCCTTCTCGAAGCACTTGAAGGGTCCGAATCAAATCGCCCGCATCCGCGACGACATCGTGGTCACCGCGGCAGACCTCCTGACACCTTTGCACGGGCCGATCACGGAGAACGGCGTGCGCTGGAACATCCATGTCGGCATCCGTTACCTCGAGGCGTGGCTCGGTGGCTCGGGGGCGGAACCGATTCACAATCTGATGGAGGATCTTGCGACGTCGGAGATTTCCCGGTCGCAGCTTTGGCAATGGCTGAAATTCGGCGCCAAGCTCGACGACGGCCGGGCGATCACCCTGGCGCTCTACGAAAAAATCCTCGGGGAAGAACTCGGGAAGATTCGCGCCGAATATGGCGAAGCGGTGTACGATGGCGGCCACTTTAAGGAAGCGACCGAACTCTTCATGCGGATGGTGCACAGCGAGCAGTTCGACGAATTCCTGTCGTTGCCCGCATACGAGCTATTGCCCTGAGGATGGCGAAAAGAGCGGAATTTCCTGTAGGCGGGGTGCCCTCACCCCGCGGAATTCCAGGGCAGACACATGCCTCGCGGGGTGAGGGCACCCC
>JBDSSU010000047.1:0-10104 GCA_039928635.1 Opitutaceae bacterium
TCGTGCCTTCGGCGCTCATCTTGGGTGCAAAGCACTTCCGGCGTGAGTTCATGAACTTCACCGTCCCGCGCGGGATCTATGTTCACATTTGCGGCACCGATCTGATCCGCGACCACGACGGAAACTATCTCGTGCTTGAGGACAATCTGCGTTGTCCGTCCGGCGCGAGTTACATGATCGAGAACCGCGCCGCCATGCGACGGGCCTTCCCGAGTTTGTTTCGCAGCTATGGGGTTCGACCAGTCGAAGGCTACGCCGACTCACTTCTGAAATCGCTCCGCCACATCGCGCCGGATCGCAGCGACAAGCCGAACGTCGTTCTGCTGACCCCAGGCGTCTACAACAGCGCCTACTTCGAACACTGCTTCCTCGCACGTCAGATGGGCATTCCGATCGTGGAAGGACGCGATTTGGTCGTGCAAAGCTCGAAGGTCTACATGCGCACCACGGCCGGGCTTGAGCAGGTGGACGTCATTTATCGGCGCATCGACGATGATTTCCTGGACCCGACCGTTTTCCGGGCCGACTCGACGCTCGGCGTTCCCGGTTTGGTGAACGCCTATCGCTCGGGAAATGTCGCGCTCGCGAACTCCATCGGCACCGGTGTCGCCGACGACAAAGTCATCTATGCCTACGTGCCGAAGATGATTAAATATTATCTCGGCGAAGAACCTTTGCTGCAGAACGTGAACACCTATCTCGCATCTGAGGACAGCGACCGGAAGTTCATCCTCGAGAACATCGAAAAGCTCGTGGTGAAATCCGCCAACGAAGCCGGCGGCTATGGGATGCTCATCGGGCCGGCGTCGAGCAAGGCGGAGTGCGAAAACTTCCGCGCCCAGGTCGCCGCCAATCCCCGCAACTTCATCGCGCAGGATCCCATCGCGCTTTCGCGTTCGCCGACGTGGTGCGACGGCAAGCTGGAGGGCCGTCACATCGACCTGCGGCCCTACATTCTCTACGGCGAAAAAGTCACCGTCACCCCCGGCGGACTGACGCGCGTCGCACTGCGCAAAGGTTCACTCGTGGTCAATTCCTCCCAAGGCGGCGGCTCGAAAGACACCTGGGTGCTGCAAGGAGAGAAATAACGATGCCGCCCACGAAAGCTCCGCCTGCCGCCCGCCCGCAAGCGAGCGTGATGCTCTCACGCGTCGCGCATTCGCTCTACTGGATGAGCCGGTATATCGAGCGCGCGGAAAACATTGCGCGCCTCCTGGAAGTGAACCTCCAGATGATGGCGGATTTCCAGACGATCGAGGACGGCCCGATGGCGGAGCACTGGACCTCGATTCTCGCGAGTTCGGGCGAAGAGGAACTCTTCGAGAAACACTACAAGGAAGCCGACAACCGGAGTGTGACGGAGTTCTTCGCGTTCGATCTCCGCAACCCGAGTTCGATCCTGTCGTGTGTGTTCGCCGCGCGTGAAAACGCCCGCATGATCCGCGACCAGATTTCGATGGAGATGTGGGAGACGATCAACGAGCTCTACCTGTTTCTGAAGGCGCGCAGCACGTCCGATGTCTGGAACGCCGGCCCAAACGAGTTCTTTCAGCACATCAAGATGGTGTCCCATCTTTTCCAGGGACTCACCGCTTCCACGTATTCGCGGAACGAGGGATGGGAATTCCTCCAGTTCGGGAAATACCTCGAACGCGCCGACAAGACGACGCGCATCCTCGATGTGAAATACCACATCCTGCTCCCGAGCGCGACGGACGTCGGTGGTGCGCTCGACACCGCCCAGTGGCAGGCGGTGCTCCGCTCTGCGAGTGCCCTGGAGGGTTACCGCCGGTTCTACGTCCGGGAGATCCTCGCGTGGAAAGCCGCCGAGTTCCTCATTTTTTCCGATTCGTTCCCGCGGTCGCTTTATTACTGCGCGGCCCAGGTCGATGAATTTCTCCGTCGCATTTTGGGAGAGACCGGAGCGCGTCCCCGGACCGAGGCGGCGCGGGCTTCGAAGCGCCTGCTGGCGGACCTGCAATCGCTCACGATCAAGGATGTGCTCGACCAAGGCCTTCACGAGTTCCTGATCGAAGCGCAAAAATCGCTCGATCGCATCGGCGAAGAAGTGGTGCAGAGCACCATGTTTTATCCCGCCGATTCCTCACTTGAGGATCAGCAACAGCAGCAGCAACAGTAACCTTCCACGCTTCGCTTCCGTCGCTCGTGCACCCCGCTCATGCTTCTCCATCTGCTCCACCGCACGACGTTCATTTACGCCGGGAGCGCGCGCGACAGTTTCAACGAAGCGCGACTTTGCCCCGTCGATGACGAAACCCAGAGTCGACGGCAGTTCACACTGCGCACGACTCCCACCGCCGAGACGCGCGACTACCGCGATTTCTACGGAAATATCGTCCACTACTTCGACGTCGCGACGCCGCACAAAAAACTGGTGATCGAAGCGGAATCGGAAATCGAAACCACCCCCAACGCCGATCGAGTGCCCGTTCCAGCGGTTCCGATCTCGGAACTCGAGACCTGTTCAGAGCGCGAGCTTTATGCGGAGTTTCTCAACGAGTCCAATTACGTTCCCCAAGCGGTGGAGTTGTGGCGCGAAGCCCAGGATGCGATTGCGGGAGAGCGTTTCACCGTGTGGGCGGATGCGATTCGAATCGGCCGGCATGTTTACCAGACCTTCACCTACAAACCCAACTCGACAGGGGTGAGCACGCGCGCGACGGATGCGCTGAAGCTCCGCATGGGGGTCTGCCAGGATTTCGCGCACGTGATGCTGGGGATGTGCCGGAGCATTGGCATCCCCGCGCGGTACGTGAGCGGGTATTTTTTCAACAGCTGCCGGAAACCGGGCGAAGTCGAGGCGTCGCACGCGTGGGTCGAGGTGATGATCCCCGGATACGGCTGGTCAGCTTTCGATCCGACGCACGACCGGGCCGCAGATGAACGTTACGTGAAGATCGCGACTGGCCGGGACTACGCCGACATCCGACCGGTGAGCGGAACCTACCGCGGCGCGCCCACGCGCGACCTGCAGGTGGAAGTGTTCGTTAATCAACGTGAACCCAGTCCCAGCAACGGCTGAGAGTTCGCCCTGCGGGATTTATTTTTTTTCAGGGGGGCGGACTCAAATTTGAGTGGAGCGCTCGCCCAACTGAGGCGTGGCTGAAACACGTGCCGCCAAAAATCCCGAGTTCGGGAAAAAACCCGCAATCGTCAACGTAACCCTTTCAAGTCGCGCCTTGCCCGGGCACCAGAGTTTCTTTCCGCTGTCGCATACCCCATGCAACCCCGTATCGCCGCCAGCCTTCGGCTCGCGTTTCTTGTTCTAACCATCGGAGCGGTTCGATCCGCCTTCGCGGCAGAAACCCCACGGGATCCGGACGCGACGCCGGTGCAGGTACTGACCAGCAAGATGAGGGAGGATCTCCTGCGGATGAACGAATTCTTCGACACGATGCTTCCGGGAACGCTCGCCGAGCGGAACATCGTCTTGAAGTTCAATCCCAAGTTCAGCGATTTGCGGGACAACGAGTATATCCGGTTTCCTTTCGAGCTGCGCTATGGTCGCTCGGAAAACTTGGAACTCTTCGGGGGCCTTACTCCTTACACGCCGAATCCTTTCAACCGAGGCCGGGATCATCGCTGGGGGCTGGGCGAAACCAAGATGGGTTTCCGCTACAACCTTGGACGTCTGCTCCATTTCTATGATGAAGCGACCGTCGGTTTCGAAGAGCGGACACCGCTAGGCCGGCCTCCCCTCGAATTGATCGGGCGCTACACGCATCTGCGCCCGTTTCTGACGACGTCACGCAAGCTGTCGATCGTTCCAAACACCACCTTCTTCACCAATTTCAGCTACGATCGCGAAGTGGACACCCCGGGCCGCGCCCGCCCTGCCATTTCGATGATGCACGTTGCCGAAGTCGGACCTGGCCTGCTGTACAAACCGGGCGAGTTTGGCGCGTTCGGCGAATATCGTTTCCGCTACATTGACCAGCCCCTGATCGGCACTCACCACGCCCACGACAGCAAGGTCGGCCTTCTCTGGGACGTCCCCCTTGACCGTACGCAAAAGTGGAAGCTTCCGGGCAAGTGGCAGTTGGAACTCGCCTACAAGGTTGATCGTGAAGAAGGCTACGAAGACGACCGCGGCATAACGGCACGGGTGAGCTGGCGCACCACGCTGCGCGAAGTCCTGCGCGCCCCGGCGACTGCGCGCTCGAAATAAACGCCGTCGCGCGGTTCACGCCGTCGAGTGGCGGCGTTGGAGCCGGTGGCAAAGTCAGTGACATTCCGATTGGGCGACGAGTGGTGAATCAACGCGGATGAAACGCCGCATGAAGGGGTGAACGATGAAAAAGTCCCGAACCAGTTGCGGCTAAAACTGTCCGGGACTGTGACCACCGCGCGAAAAAGCGACCCGATCGCCTGCGTTCAAAAATGACTCGAGAGTTTTTTTCGCAAAACGCCCCCGCAAGAGTTCTCCGGTCTCGACACTCACGGGGGAGATCTCAGCTTCACAATTTTCCCCTGCAGGTTTCCCCACCTCATGAAAAAGTTGCCCTTCTGCACGCTCTCGGCCGGTGCCTTGTTCGTGATTCTTGGAACCCTCACATTGTTTTTCCTCGCCCCGCGTCCTGAGCCGTTCGGCCTCCTGTTCCCTCTGTTTTGGGACCTGGTGATGGTGGGAATCAGCCTCGGGATTATCTTCCGCTGCGAGGTTGCCCGGAAAGCCGGCATGGTCTGGAGCATCTTCTGCATTCTCGCATCCCTGGCCGTCGGGGTCGTCGCCTATCTCTGGGTGATCCCGCAGCATCCGGAATCATTAGGGACGCGCCGCTTGGTCTTCATGTTTATGACGGTGGCGTTTGGAGTGCTTTTCGGCGTGTGGCAGCTAATCGTGCTGCGCCATCCGACGGCACTTCCTTGGGCAACCCATCCCACCCCGCCGCCCCCGCCGCGGGTGTCGACGATGAGCCGCTAGGCTTGGCGGAGGTCCGGCAATCCAGATGCCACGCAGGTCTGGCGCAGCCAAAGCTGAGATCGGGATATGATTCCACCTGCCGCGTCATCTCCTGACCGACTCGAAAGTTCTCCCCTGCCAGCGGACACCCGGGGGATTGGTGGGCATCCCCTCGGTCTGAGCACCCTTTTCTTCACAGAGATGTGGGAGCGGTTCTCCTACTATGGAATGAGGGCACTGCTCGTCTTCTTCATGGTCGCTCCTGTCGCCAAGGGCGGATTGGGCTACGACAATCCGCGCGCCTCAATGATTTACGGGACGTACACGATGGCGGTGTACATGATGTCGATCCCCGGCGGCTTTATCGCGGACAACTTCCTCGGCGCCCGGCTTTCGGTGCTCTACGGCGGCATCATCATCGCGCTGGGACATTTCACCCTCGCCCTGCGCTCTGAGGAGGCGTTTTTCGCCGGACTTGTGCTGGTGGTGCTCGGCACAGGATTATTGAAACCGAACATCAGCTCCATGGTGGGCGGCTTGTACCAAACCGGCGACGCCCGTCGCGACGCCGGCTTCTCGCTTTTCTACATGGGAATTAACGTCGGCGCGTTGGTCGCGCCTTTGATCACGGGCTGGCTCGCTCAGAGCGAAGAATTCAAAGAACTGCTGCGCGGCTGGGGCATGGACCCCGCACATTCGTGGCATTGGGGTTTCGCCGCGGCCGGCGTCGGCATGACGATCGGCCTCATCACCTATCTCTTGTCCGCCCACCGGCTCGCGCACGTCGGCCAGCCGTCTGCCTCCGAAGCGGGACGGCCATGGGGCAAACTCGCCTTGGTGCTTCTCGGAGCCGCCGCGCTGTTCGGCTTGGTGCGGCTGTCCGACACCAACGAAAGTTATCGGTGGATTCGCTACGGCTACGTCGTGGTTCCGGTGATCGCGATCCTATGGTTCGCCTTCCGAGCCGATCTCGACAGCAAGCGCATCGCCGCCGTCCTGGTGTTCTCCCTCGCCGCGATTATTTTCTGGGCGATCTTCGAGCAGGCTGGGTCCACCATCGCGCTCTTCGGCGATCAACTCACCCGGACAGAGATCTTCGGCTACAAATTCCCTTCCGCCTGGTTTCAATCGCTCAACCCGCTCTGGGTCATTTTGCTCGCCCCGTTGTTTGCGTGGTTGTGGGTGCGTCTGGGTGACCGCCAACCGTCAGCTCCGATCAAGTTCACCCTCGGGCTGGTTTTCCTCGGCCTTTCGTTCCTCTTGATGGTGCCCGCTGCGCGTTTGACCATCGAAGGAAAAGTCAGCCCGCTCTGGATTGTCGGTCTGTTTTTTCTGCAAACCGTCGGTGAACTCCTGCTGAGTCCGGTCGGCCTGAGCACAATGACCAAGCTGTCCCCGCCAAAGCTCGTCGGACTCGTCATGGGCATCTGGTTTCTCGCCGCGGCCCTGGGCAACAAACTGGCCGGAGTGCTCGCCGGCCACTTCACCTCCACGGACGGCGACGCGCTCGCTGGTTTCTTCCTGAAGCAGACGATGTGGGTGGGCGTGGCCGCGGTGGTGCTCTTTGCCCTGGTACCTTGGGTGAAAAAGCTGATGGGCGGCGTGCGTTGATCGTCGAACGTCTCCTGGCGAAGTACGCCCGCGACGCTTTTGCGTTGCCCGTGTTCTCCGCGGCTCCGCGTAAGTGGAAAGGTTCGACTCGGTTTTTGCGTGCGGCGACTGTGCGTCATGAAGACCAAGAGTTCTCCCCAAACGCGTGACGTCGTCGTGCGTGAGGTTCCGATCGAATTGTGCGCGTTCATTAAATTCGGAGGACTGGCGGAGAGCGGCGGAGCGGCGAAACAAATGGTCGCGGACGGTGGCGTGATGCTCAACGGCGTGATCGAAACCCGGAAGCGAAAACAGCTCGTCGCGGGTGATCGCGTCACCGTCGATGGAGACACGATTGTCGTTCGTCTCGCGTAAGCTCTTCCGCTCTCAAGTTCTCCTGTCCGTCGTCCGTCGCCGCCCATGACCTTTGGCTCGCTGAAACTCTCGGTCCCGCTCCTGCGGGCGCTCGCGGAGGAAGAACACAACGAACCCACCCCGATCCAAATCGCCGCGATCCCCGCCATTTTGCGCGGCGACGACGTTGCGGCCTCCGCCCCCACCGGCTCGGGGAAAACTGCGGCATTCGCCCTGCCGCTGCTCCAGCGTTTGTCGTCGAACCGGCGTCCTCCCGGACGTTTTACGCGAGCGCTGGTCCTCGTCCCCACCCGGGAGCTGGCCGCGCAGATTGGCGAACGATTCCGCCGCTACAGCCGGTTTGTCGCCGAGCCACTTAAAACGCTCGTTGTTTACGGCGGCGTATCAATCAACCCGCAGATGATGGCGCTCGGCGGGGGCGTGGACATTCTCGTTGCCACCCCCGGACGCCTGCTCGATTTGGTCGCGCATAACGCGGTGTCACTCGGTAGCGTCAAAACGTTGGTGCTTGATGAAGCTGACCGGCTGCTCGCACTCGGCTTTGCCGACGAACTCGCCCGCATCGTCGCACTACTGCCGGGTGAGCGACAAACCCTGCTGTTTTCCGCCACCTTCCCCACGGGCGTGGAGAAATTGGCGAAAGACCTTTCGCGACAATTCGTTCGCGTGGAGTTAACGGCCGCCCCGCAGATCGAGCCCGATATCGAGGAACGCGCGATCGAAGTGGATGCGCCGCGGCGCGCGCAATTGCTGCGGCATTTGATCGTGACGAATTCCTGGACGCGGGTGCTGGTCTTCGTTGCCACGAAATACGCGACCGAGCATGTGGCCGATAAACTCCGCCGGGCAGGTCTGAAAGCCGAGGCACTGCATGGAGAACTCAGCCAAGGCGCGCGCACGACGGCACTCGCTGATTTCAAGGCTTCGAAGACGCAGGTGCTCGTCGCGACGGACATCGCCGCCCGTGGAATCGATATCGCGAACCTCCCTGTCGTGGTGAATTTCGATCTTCCGCGATCGCCCACCGACTACACGCATCGCATCGGCCGGACGGGGCGCGCGGGCGAGCGGGGTGTCGCCGTGAGTTTCGTGAGCGCGACGACGCATGAGCATTTCCGCCTGATCGAAAAACGCAGCCGGTTGAGCTTGGCGCGGGAACAGATCGCCGGCTTCGAGCCCGTTGAGAACGCCGCGCCGCCTCCACCGCTCGCGTCGAACCAAGGCGGGATCAAGGGGCGGCGTCCGAACAAAAAAGACCGGTATCGCGCCGAGCTGGAAAAGTCGGAGCAGGAATCTTCGGCGGAAGCAAAGCACCGTGGGTGATTGGAGACCTCTCCTGATCCCTTGGTCTCCTCGAGCCCATTTGAATTTGCGTCGTCTGACGGTGGAATTCACAAGAGCGATATGAATCCCCGTTCATTCACCCCTCGTCTGCTTGCGTTGGCGATTGCCGCCGCCCTCATGCTCTCGACCGGCCGTACCGCCGAAGTCGCCGCGCCTGTTCCCCCTCCCGTCACGATGGCGCGCCCTTCGCCGGCGGAAGTGACCAAGGTTACCGAGGACCTGAAACAATTTGTCGCCGGGGCCGACGCGGGAACGCAAAGCCTCGTCGCGAAATTCCCGGAGCTGATCGCGGTCCGGCCACCGCGCGCGAACCCGGCGATCGTACCCGCCCTCAATCAGGGTTTCAGGGCGAGGCATGACGGCTTCGTGGCGATCGCGCAGAAGGGTGACATCGACGTGCTGTTCATGGGCGACTCGATTACGGACTGGTGGCGTCGTGAAGGCGCCGCCGGCGTGGCAAATCCCGCGATGTCCGGAAAAACAGTTTTCGACCAGAATTTCGGCACGATGAAGGTGGCGAACTTCGGCATCGCGGGAGATACGACTCAAGGCGTTCTCTACCGGCTGCAAAACGGCGAAGGTCAGGGTTTCCAACCCAAAGCGATCATGCTAATGATCGGCACCAATAACGCAGCAAACTCATCATCCGGGGAAATCGCCGAAGGCGTGGGCGCGGTGGTTCTCGAACTGCGGAAGGATTTTCCGGCCGCGAAGATTCTCCTCCTCGGGATTTTCCCGCGCGGCAATCCCGGTGACGCCGTCCGCAAGACCGTCGCGGACGTGAATCCGATCATCGCCAAGCTGCATGATGGCAAAAACACCTTCTACCTGGACATCGGCAGTAAGTTTCTCGACGCCGACGGTCGCATCCCCCGCGAGATCATGGGAGACCTGCTGCACCCAACCGAGAAGGGCTACACCATCTGGGCGGAAGCCATCAAAGCCCCGCTGGCGGATTTGCTGAAGTAGTCGCCGAGCTGGAAGAAATGATTCTGTCCGTCCTCCCCCATTCCTTGAGCGAAGGCGTCTGGGAAGCGCGCGAGCGGAGCGTACTGATGAATGGGCGCGCTTTTTAGGTCTCCTTCTTCCCCGCACACGTCTTCCTGCGGACGGAAATTTTCGCTTCAACGCCCCGTAATCCACCAACCGCTTCCTCCCCCACCCGATGAAACGAGCCCTCTTATCCTCTACCGCCATCCTGTTCACGATCATGAGCGCCACCGCGCTCGCTCAGAAAGTGGACCCGAAACTGGTGAAGCCATTCTCACCCCAATATCCCCAGGAACTCACGGACTCGGGTTTTGCAGGAAGGGCGGAGGTTGATGTGACGGTTAAAGCAGACGGAACCGTGGGGGACATCCAGCTGGGGATGGCAACCGACCGCGCCTTTGCACGAGCCGCGATGGAAGCGATTGCCCGGTGGACTTTCGAACCCGGAACCATGGACGGCAAACCGGTCGACCGCCGGGTGAGCGTTCCGTTTAACTTCAGCCCACCCGTCGATCAGATGGTCAACGCGACCGCGCAAAGAAAGGTTTTCAGTGAGGTGCCGGAACCAGCGTTGAACGATAAAGATTTTCCGGCAAAGAAGCTGAAAGTGAAGCGGCCCTCACGGGGGGTCTACCCGCGGAATTATCGCGACGCAGACAAAGAACAGACCGTGCAAGTGAAGCTCATCGTTGCTCCCGATGGCCGCACCCTGAACCCCGCTGTGGTCGGCACTCCGCCGAAGGAACTTGTCTTGCCCGCCCTGCAGGCGGCCGCGTTGATGGCCTACGAGGCACCGTTGAAGGACGGGAAACCCGTTTATGTGGAAACCACGACCGCGGTCGTCTTTGGCGGCAACGCCGGGGGTCGCGACCGGGCGGGTG
>JBDSSU010000048.1:0-7075 GCA_039928635.1 Opitutaceae bacterium
GACGCGCGCGCTCCCCGGACCCTTTTGCAACCAAGCCGAAGCAAGCTTCGGGGTATCGCTCCCAATGCGAATAAAAAGCCGTACACGGGAAGTGTACGGCCGATCTGACTATCGGAGGCTCAGCTCCATTATTTTTTTGCCGGAGCTGGAGCCGGGCCGGAGCCGCCGCAGGTGACGCAGTTTAAGCCCGCTTTCGCGGCGACGACGCAATGGTCGCCGTGCGTGCAGGCTTTTCCGTCTTTGGCGGCCGCGGCGCAGCAACCGGCCTGCTTCGCCGGGACGTCTTTGGCGGTTTCAGCCGCGAAAAGGAGACCGAACGAACCGAGAGCAATGATGGCAATAATGCGGAGGGATTTCATGGGCGTGGGGGGGTTGAGAAACCGAGGGAGACCAACTTCACATCGTGCGAGTCAGTTTCGGCGCGTTAAAAAAGCCGATCCGCCTCGTAACTCCAAGCGAATTTCTTGGGGAAGCCGTCCGGGTCCGGACTGCACGAGTCCCATGATCCCAATCGCGCTCAGCCCACGGGCAGCCGGGCAGCCCTCGTAACGAGTGCGGCGCTCCCGGCCCATCGGCTAATCTTCCCCATTCGTCTCCAATCCCCACCCTGCCAGCTAACGTTTGGCAGAGCCGCCCTCAACGGCGGCCTCGGGCTGCCGCTTGACCGTCATTACCCGGGACAACGCATTATCGAGCGACTGGACGTTCACGGGCTTCGTCAGGTGGGTGATAAATCCTGCCGCGCGGCTGCGATGCAAATCCTCGTCCGTCCCATAACCCGTCAGCGCGATGCCGGACAAACCGTGGGCCTTTTTCAGCTCGGCCATCAGGTCGCAGCCATTGCCGTCTGGCAGCCCAATGTCGGAAATCACAAAATCGAAATTATTTTTCGCCGCCAAAGCTCTGGCTTCGCCGACGCTGTTCGCCGTGCTCACCCGAAAATCGCGTCGCACGAGCAAATCCGCGAGAGCCCGGCAGGTCGGCAAATGATCCTCGACCAGAAGAATCCAAGGCGCTTCTGCCCCTAACTTCTCCGTGCTCGCAACCGGCGGAACGGTGCCGTTCGGGCCAGCCGCGTCCGTGTCTGAGGTCAGCGGCAACTCGATCGAGAAGATGGATCCGTGATCCCGTCCGGGACTGGTCGCGGCAATCACGCCCGAATGGAGCTGCACCAAAGTCTGAGCAATCACCAACCCCAGACCAAGTCCGCCGAATTTTCCGCTGCCTTGCGCCGCGTGATCCCCCTGCTGGAAAGCTGCGAAGATTCGCGAGATCTCCTCCTCAGTCATGCCGATGCCGGTGTCGCTGATCGTGACGATCAGCCGGTTCGTCTTCGCGTTGGTCGAAGTTCCCACGGCGATCTTTCCACCCGGCGGCGTGAACTTCACCGCGTTTTTTATGACGTTCCAAAAGATCTGCTTCAGGCGCACGTCGTCGCCCGTCACCGCGTGGCGGTCAGCATCGAGCCGCACCTCCAGATCGAGATTTTTGTGTGAGAATTCATGCCGCATGGTGGCGATCGCCTCGTTGAGCACCGCATGAATCTGCACGGGGCGCATCTTCAGCGTCACCTTCCCGCGCGTGATGGCCGTGAGATCGAGCAGATCATCGATTAACCGAGCCTCCAGCATCACGTTCTCCGCGATCATCTCGAAATCAGCCCGGACCGACGGCGGCAGGTCGGGATTGGCCACCGCATCGCTCGCGAGCAGCAAAACCGGATTCAGCGGCGTGCGGAGTTCGTGCGAAAGGCGCGCCAGAAAATCGTCCTTGGTCTGCGAGGCCGCGAGGGCTTTGTCACGCGCCGCCGCGATCTCCTGTTCCGCCAGTTTGCGGTCGGTAATATCCGTCGTCACCGCCATGAACCCGATCACTTCTCCCTCGGGCGAGCGCTCCGGTTCGTGGATGACGTAAACCCAGCGCGGTCCCAGGGAGGCGTAGGCAATCTGCGCCTCGAACTCCACGCGTTTTCCCTCGAGGGCGGCGTCGATGTGCTGCCGGATCGTCGTGTAGACGCCCTCGCCCATGATTTCCAGGAAATGTCTCCCGACGAGATCCTGCGGCTCCAAGTTGAAACGTTGCGCATACGTCCGGTTGACGAACTTGAAACGGTGCTGCTGGTCGAACTGCGTGATGAAGACCGGCGCGTGGTCCGTCACGAGCCGGAGCTGCGCCTCGCGCGCGCGCAGCGATTTTTCCCGCGCCCGCAGTTCGTCATTGGCCGCGATGAGATCAGCGGTCCGCGCCTGCACATGGGACTCGAGCGTGTTGTTGATCCGGCGCAGCGAGTCCTCCGCTTTCAGCCGTTGAGCGATCTCCTGTTCCAACGCCACATTGGTGGCCGCCAGCGCGCGCGTCTTGCGAAACAGATCCACGAACACGGCGATCTTCGAGCGGAGAATTTGGGGATTAACCGGCTTCGTCAGATAATCCACCGCGCCACTCGTGTAACCCTGGAGCACATCCTTGTCCTCCTGGAAATAGGCCGTGAGGAAGATGATTGGGATGTGCTGCGTGCGCCGCCTTTGCTTGATGAGACTGGCCAGCTCGATGCCATTCATCCGCGGCATCTGGATATCGAGCACGATCGCCGCGAAATCGCCTTCCAGCAGCAGCATGAGGGCTTCGTCCGCTGTCAGCGCGCGAACCAGATGATATTCCGGCGAGTCGAGCGAACTCTCCAACACGTCGAGATTTCGCGGCTCATCGTCCACCAGCAGGATGTTAACCGCGGCTGATTCCACAACCAAGGGCGACTGGGTTCCGACGCTCATGCGCGATCTCCCGTCCGCACACCAGCAAGGCGATCACGTGAATCCGACGGGGGTTTTGGGGTTTCCACGAGCACCGGTAGTAGCGCGATTAGCGGTAAAGCCAAACGCGGAGTAGTGACAACAGTTCGTTCGTGTTCACGGGTTTCGCGATGTAGTCGGACGCACCCGCCGCCAGACACTTGTCCCGGTCCCCTTTCATCGCCTTCGCGGTTAACGCCAGAATGGGCAGCGTTCCGAAGTTCGGATCTTTCCGGATTTCCTGCATCGTCTGATAACCATCCATCTCCGGCATCATGATGTCCATCAACACCACGCCCAGATCGGGGGTTTTTTTGATCAGATCGATGGCCTGCCGGCCGTTCGTGGCACTGATGACATTCATCTCATGATTTTCCAGCATCGTCGTCAGCGCGAAGATGTTTCGCGCATCGTCGTCGACCACGAGGACTTTTTTGCCGCGCAAAACCTCCGCCGAGGAATGCAATCGATCCAGCATCTTCTGCTGCGACTCGGGCAGATTCGCCACCACGCGGTGGAGGAACAGCGCGGTCTCATCGAAGAGCCGCTCGGGCGACTGCACGTCTTTCACGAGCACACTTTTCGCCATGGTCCGTAATTGCTGCTCTTCGTCGCGCGTCAGATCTTTGCCAGTGAAAACCACCACCGGGATCTCGCGCAGCGAGGGTTCGGCCTGGAGTTTATCCAGCAAATCGAAACCGGTCATGTCCGGAAGCCGCAGATCGAGCACGCAGCAATCGAACGGGTGATCGAGAAGTTTGTTCAGCGCCTCGGTCCCCGTCGAAGCAGTCCAGATCTCGATGTCGACGTGCCGGAGCAGTTCCACGATGCTCTTCCGCTCCACTTCGTTGTCTTCGACGATCAACAGCCGCTTCGTGTGCGGTTCGACGAATTTCGTGATCCGGTCGAAGCATTCCTCCAGGCCTTCCGTGGTCGTCGGTTTCACCGTGTAGGAGAACGCACCATGCGCGAGCGCGTGGGACCGCTCCTCTTCAATCGAGATGATCTGCACGGGAATGTGCCGGGTCATCGGACTGAGCTTGAGATTGTTCAGGACGGTCCAGCCGAGCATGTCCGGCAGAAACACATCGAGCGTGATCGCGGTCGGCTGATATTGCCGGGCCAGGGTCAGCGCCGCATTGCCGCGGGTGGCAACGATGCCCTTGAAACCTTTCTCGCGGGCGAGACCGAGCAGCACGCGGGCGTAGTGCGGATCATCCTCGACGATCAACAACGTCCGGTCGCCGGGCTGCGCCTGGTCGCGATCATCGGGGATGATTTCCTCGCGCGCGGGGGGAAGCTTCACCGGCATGGACGCGACCGCCGAGCGACCACGATCCCCCACCGGTTCCACAAACGTCACCGGCAGGTAGAGTGTGAACGTGCTCCCCTGCCCCAGCGTACTGCTGAGGCGGATCTCGCCGCCGAGCAGCGCGGCCAGTTCACGCGAAATGGAAAGGCCGAGGCCGGTGCCGCCGTATTTGCGGCTGGTGCCGGCATCCGCCTGCTGAAACGCCTCGAAGATCAACTTCTGCTTCTCCGGCGCGATGCCAATGCCGGTGTCGCTGATCGCGAACTCCACGACCTGCGAAGTGCGGCTGAGCACGCTGTGCCCGGAGGACCACCCCTGTTGCGCCGTCTGGACTCTGACCGAAACCTGACCGTGACCGGTGAATTTGAACGCGTTCGAGAGCAGATTCTTCAGGATCTGCTGCAAGCGCTTGGGGTCGGTGTTGATGGCCGGAGGCAGGTTGTTCGCAAACTCCACATTGAACGGGAGGCTTTTCGAGTCCGCGATGTGCCGGAAATTCCGCTCCACCGATTCGCGGAGCGAGGTGAAGCTGAGCTCCTCCGCTTCGACGGTCACGGTCCCCGACTCGATCTTGGAAAGATCCAGGATGTCCGTGATCAGGTTCAGCAGATCCGAGCCGGACGAGTGAATGTTGCGCGCAAACTCCACCTGCTTTGGCGAGAGATTGCCCGCGCTGTTCTCGGCGAGCTGCTGGCCGAGGATGAGGACCGAGTTCAACGGGGTGCGCAATTCGTGCGACATGTTCGCCAGAAACTCCGATTTGTATTTCGAGGTGAGCGCGAGCTCGGCCGCCTGTTCCTCCAACGCGCGGCGGGCCTGCTCGACCTCGCGGTTCTTGCGTTCCACCTCGACGTTTTGGTCGGCGAGCTGACGGGCTTTTGTGCCGAGTTCCTCGTTGGTCTGCTGCAATTCCTTCTGTTGCGACTGGAGTTCGACGGTGAGCTGCTGCGACTGCTGCAGCAGGCCTTCCGTCCGCATGGTCGCCTCGATCGTGTTGAGCACGACGCCGATCGACTGCGTGAGCTGCTCGAGAAATGAAATGTGCGTGACACTGAAGGGATGCAGCGAAGCCATCTCGATCACGGCCTTCACCTGGCCTTCGAACAACACGGGTAATACGACGATGCTGACCGGCGGCGCCTCCCCGAGACTCGACTGCACGACCGCGTAACCGGGCGGCACTTCGTTGAGGAGAATGCGTTGCATTTCCACCGCGCACTGACCGACGAGGCCTTCGCCGAGTTCGATGCTATTCGGCTGACCCGTGCGTTGCGCATAGCCGGCGAGGAGACGCAGGATCGGGTGCTTTTCGTCGTCCATGTCCATCTGGTAGATCGTGCCCTGCTGCGCGTTGACGAGCGGCGCGAGTTCGGAGAGCAGCATCTTGCCGACCGTGAGCAGGTCGCGCTGGCCCTGGAGCATGCGGGTGAATTTCGCGAGATTGGTCTTCAGCCAGTCCTGCTCCTGATTGCGCTCCGTCGTGGCGCGCAGGTTGTAGATCATCGTGTTGATGTTGTCCTTCAACTCCGCGACCTCGCCGCGGGCATCGACCTGAATCGAGCGCGTCAAATCGCCCTTCGTCACCGCGGTCGCCACTTCAGCGATGGCGCGCACCTGCGTCGTGAGATTCGCGGCGAGCAAGTTCACGTTGCCGGTGAGGTCCTTCCACGTGCCGGCGGTGCCGGGCACATGCGCCTGACCACCGAGGCGGCCTTCGACCCCGACCTCGCGCGCGACATTGGTCACCTGTTCGGCAAACGTCGCGAGCGTGTCGGTCATGTTGTTGATCGTTTCCGCGAGCGCGGCGACTTCGCCCTTCGCTTCGACCGTGAGCTTCTGACGGAGATTCCCGTTCGCGACCGCGGTCACGACTTTCACGATGCCGGACACCTGGTCCGTAAGATTCGCCGCCATGACGTTCACCGAGTCGGTGAGATCCTTCCACGTACCCGCCACGCCCTGCACCTGCGCCTGGCCGCCGAGTTTCCCCTCGGTGCCGACTTCGCGCGCGACCCGCGTCACCTCGGCAGCGAACGCGTTCAACTGGTCCACCATGGTGTTGATGGTGTTCTTCAACTCGAGGATTTCTCCCTTCACGTCGACCGTGATTTTGCGCGACAAGTCGCCGCGCGCCACGGCCGTGGTCACCTCGGCGATGTTACGCACCTGTGCGGTGAGATTGGCGCCCATCGCATTCACCGAATCGGTGAGATCCTTCCACGTGCCGGCCACGCCCGGTACGACCGCTTGCACGCCGAGCCGGCCTTCGGTGCCGACTTCGCGCGCCACGCGCGTCACTTCCGAAGCGAACGAACGCAACTGATCGACCATCGTATTGATCGTTTCCTTCAGCTGCAGAATCTCGCCGCGCACATCGACGGTGATTTTGCGCGACAAGTCGCCGCTTGCCACGGCGATGGTCACCTCGGCGATGTTACGCACCTGCGTCGTGAGATTGTTCGCCATCGAATTCACGTTGTCCGTGAGATCCTTCCAGGTACCCGCCACACCCGGGACGGCGGCCTGGCCGCCCAGTTTGCCTTCGGAACCGACCTCGCGCGCCACGCGCGTCACCTCGGAGGCAAATGAGTTAAGCTGGTCGACCATGGTGTTGATCGTGTCCTTCAGCTCCAGGATTTCGCCCTTCACGTCGACCGTGATCTTGCGGGACAAGTCGCCCTTCGCCACCGCCGTCGTCACGTCCGCGATGTTGCGCACCTGCGTCGTGAGATTGTTCGCCATCGAATTCACATTGTCCGTGAGATCCTTCCACGTGCCGGCCACACCTTGCACCTGCGCCTGGCCGCCGAGTTTTCCCTCGGTGCCGACCTCACGCGCCACACGGCTCACCTCGGAAGCGAACGCGTTCAGCTGGTCGACCATCGTGTTGATCGTGTCCTTCAACTCCAGAATTTCGCCTTTCACGTCGACCGTGATTTTGCGCGACAAATCACCGCGGGCCACGGCCGTG
>JBDSSU010000049.1:0-3191 GCA_039928635.1 Opitutaceae bacterium
ATCCCGGCGAAAAAAGCGGACATCTTACGAGGTCACCCACACCGTAAGCCCGCACTTAAAATCCTTTGCCTGAAAAGGCGTGCGGGTTCGAGTCCCGCCCCGGGCACCAATTCACCCGTCGCGACGCTGTAACCGGCAATGTAACCGGCAATAAGTCCTAAAAAGGGTGCCGTAACGCGCAACAAAAGGGTCTATTCCTGATTTCGTAACGCCGCAAAAAGGGTACGCGGAAAATCGCCCCTGACCGCTTTGAAATCCGAGTAGAATCAGGAGGCGCAATGCGCCATACGATTCAGTTCACTCTTTGGTGCGCCAAGAAGACGGCCCGATACCTCAGCCATTTTGGAGGCAAACACGAAAGTGAACGCGGTCGGCACAGCGAAGATGAGCCAGCCCCCCGAATTGGAATAGGCTGCATCTTGAAATAGCTCCCCCGCTCCACGTCGAATTTCGATGTATTCGTTAAGACGGCATTCGTTCAACTCAGCGACTCGCTCATTAACCTGCTTCGCAAATTCTGGATCCGAATAGTACCGCTTGTTCGATGCTCTCACGAGAGGCATCGTAAGCTCATGCTGATGCTCCATCTGCCAGCAGATTGATTCGTCCAAAATCTCGAAAGCGACGAGCCCGCATTGGGCGGGGTTCTCCATTCGAAGGGTCCGCAAGCGATCCCGGAGAGCAAAGAGTTTGAAACGGATTTTCAGCCGATATGAGGGCGCAAGGATTCCTTCGTACACAAAGTGCCACGCTGCGAGAAATCCGAGTGCTATGATGCTATAAACCATTGCGTTCATTTTAGGGCCTTTTTTGCAGTTGAGAGTGGGAGGCCTAATTTCTGTTCCTGCCAAGTGGTTTTCTCCCGCCCTATTCGTGCCATTTCTTCAGCAATTAAGCGCCTTTGCCAGCGGGCGTGAAAAAACCACCCACAAACAAGACCCACATTTGCCGCATAAGACAAGCCGGCTAGTTTATAGAGACCTGCGATTAGCTTGTTTGCCAAAATCGTGACGTCGGCGGAAGGCATTCGAAACAAAGCCAGGGCGATCAGTCCTGCGAAGACCGCAAAGGGGAACTGCCCTTTAGTCAGGGAGTGGATCAGGACATCGCGCAGGGCGGCCCACATGTTCGTTGTGACGTGTATGCTCTTACGGGGTTTGTGGGACATGGGGGGCCGTTAAGGCTTACCGCGGCACCCATTTGGGGAAAGGCGAAAATGTACTAACGGACCTTCACCGCGATCGCGGGTACCGCGGTACCTCCGCAGCCCAACCGCGGCCGTTCAGCGGTCCAGCGCACGCCGGACCGAAGCGCGCAGATCGAGGATCGTGCGGGCGCGGATCTGACAGATGCGGGATTCGGTTAATCCGAATGCGACTCCGATCTCGGCCAGGCGGCGATTTTCAACGTAGTGCATCGCGAGCAGTTTCCGCGGCAAATCGGGTAACTCGGCGATCCGTTGGGTGAGTATTTCGAGGCGTTCAGCCTCTTCCAAATTGTGCCGGCCGGTCACGTCCGCCTCGTCGGCCAATGATTCGTGAAGGGAATCTCTCGGGCCTTCATCGCCATCAGTTGTTTGATCGATCGCGATAAAAGTCAGAGGCTGCGCCTGCTCGACCCATTTCGCATATTGCTTCGGGGTCAGGCCAAGAGCGGTGGAAACTTCTTCGGCAGTAGCTGCACGACTGACCCTTTGTTCGACTTCGTTGATGGCCTTTTTGATCTTCCGGGAACGCGCACGCGTGCGACGCGGGCACCAATCCATGCGACGCATCTCGTCGAGAATTGCCCCGCGGATCCGCATGGTGGCATAACCGGCAAAAGTGTCTCCTCGCTCCGGCGTGTATCTTTTGACCGCGGCGATCAGGCCAACGATGCCGACGCTGTAAAGATCGTCAGCGTCGACGTGTGCGGGAACGTTCAACTTGATCCGATCCACGACGCTACGAACGAGCGGGAGATACCGCTCGAGCAGTTCGCTCTCATCGACCTGCGCAGGTTCGCAAGCTGGCGCTGTTTGGCTCATTGGAGCTTACCCCCGGGCCCAGGCGGAAGGCCACCTGGTGAGGTTAGGCGGCCGGGAGATGCAGAACGCGCGCAGCTCAGTCTCGATCGCTTCCACGCGCATCCGTCGGGCAGGGGTGGCGGGCAGCTCACAGTAGGCGTAATAGATCGCCAGCATGTTACCCACCGAATGCACGTTTTGACCGGTCGCGCGCAGCTGACACCTCGCGACCAAGGAATGATCGAGCGAGCACGTCAAAAAGGGTGGCGGCGATTCATCCATATAACACGGGGCCGAAGCTGGCGGCCAACACCGACGCGGGAAGAGAAAATTCTCCTGCATGGACGGACTTTCACGGTTCGGTTGCAGAGTGGGGGCTCAAGTCAGATACCGAATAATCACGCAGCCGTTTCCTCCCGCAGCCGAATCGTGCCCCGAATTGGCGTATTTAGCACCGCCTCCCCCTCCGCTATTAGTTGGGTTGGCCGATGCATAAGGTCCTGTGTCTGCATTATAGGCTGCTCCGCTTGAACCGCCCGCCGCTGCCGCCGCACCGGCGGTTAATTGGCCAGAGCCGCCGCCGCCTTGTCCAAAGACGAACGAAATCCCGTTGTACGCGTTCGTGATCCCAGCGCCGCCAGTGCCGCCGGTTGTTCCAGACCCGTTTCCGCCGCTTCCAGCCGACCCCGCCCCGCCTCCTCCTGCGGTCGCGCCTGTGACACCTACGCCCCCGTTAAAGCCAGATGTTCCCGTGCCGGCCGCCTGCGCTGTGTAGGGCGCGCTCGCAAGGGTTCCACCGCCGCTGCCGTTCTTGCCGTTGACGCCTGCGCCAAGTGTATCCGAGAAAGCTCCACCGCCCTTCCCTCCTTCCCAAACGCGGCTATTGAGTCGATCCTGAATAAATCTTATCTAATTGATTATTAACTTATTGTAATTAAACATGGGATGGATATTTTCCCGGAAACCTGGCCCGGCGGGCCAAAACCTGGGAAAAACCATGAAGCCGAAACCGGTGATTCACGAAGCGCAGCGGGAACTATTTCGCATCGAGTTGGAGCAACTGGTCGATGCTGAGCATCCGCTGGTGAAGCTCGGCCGGCAGATCGACTGGGCCGGATTCGACGAGCGCTTGGGTGCGACGTATGCAGCGGCGACCGGAGCGCCCGGGCGCAGCACGCGCTTGATG
>JBDSSU010000050.1:0-5528 GCA_039928635.1 Opitutaceae bacterium
GGGAAGCGATGCATGACATGCAGCGAATAGGGCAGGCTGAGACCAGTCTCGTCGTAGGGCAGCTTCACCGCGCCGTCGGTTTCGAAATCGATATACCACGGCTGGTGCGTGTAGGAGGTGGGTTTCAGCTCTTCCACGCCGTACACGGCGGTGCGGGCGACTTTCTCCGCAGCCTTGAGATATTTCTCGGTGAGCAACGGCGAGAGCGAGAGCACGTCGCCGTTGTTGTCGAAACCGTAACCGGAATTGTCGGGCGGAAAATCGTCCGCCGGCCGGAAATTCACGCCGAGCAGGTCGCGCACGGCATTGTTATATTCGGAGCGATTGAGGCGCCGCGGGGCAACGCGGCCGACATAAACTGGCGCGGCGTCATCCTGCCGGTCAAATTGGGTCAGCAGCCATTGCGTGACGGCACGCAGCTTGGCGGGATCAGGACGTTCCTCGTCCTTCGGCGGCATCTCGCCATGCCGCAATTTGTCGTAGATCGCTTCCCACTTGGACCGATCCTTCGCCACGGAAGGGAAGTCCGCTAATTCCTCCAAATCGAGTTTGCCCTTCCGCGTTCCGGAATCGTGACAATCCATGCACGTGTCGGCGATGAACGGCTTCACGATCTTCGCGAACTCCGCCGCGTGAGCCTCAAGTTGAGCGGCGCTTGAGTTGCGGGGAACCACCGGGCCGCCACTTGTCGGTCCCGTGCTCGCTGAAGCGCTGGCCGCGCGCCCGCAGACCCCCAGCAACAATGCGAATCCAGCAACAACCAGCTGGCGGGGGAACTTCACGTCCGGAAATGCCAAGAGACGCATCGTTATACTTCAGCTAATTGCCGTTTTTGGACATTGGCATTCCAGGCGGAACAGCGGAATGACCATAACAAGAGGCAACGGTGTCATGGGGTCGTGGCTGTCGCCATCGGAACCTGTTCGTCGCCCATGAGGTACGCCACGAGGTTGCGACGCTGCGTCGCGTCCAATCCCTGGAGCAGGCCTTCGGGCATGAGCGAAAAGAGCGACTGCTCGGTCGAGACCACGTCGCTGAGCGCCACCGTCGACGACTCGTTGGCCATGGTGAGCGTCATGGTGTTGTTCGTGCGGTTGGACACCATGCCGCTGATGGTGCGGCCGTCCTTCAACTTCACCATGGTGAGTCGCGAGTCCTGCGGGATTTCCGCGCTCGGATCGACGAGCTTGCCGAGCAGCATGTCGAGATCGCGGCGCTTCTGGCCCCCAGTGAGTTCGGGGCCGATCTTGCCGCCCTCGCCAAACAGCGTGTGGCAAGCCGCGCACGTGTTGGTGAACACGGCGCGACCGGCGGGGCGATCGGCGAGCAACAGCGCACCGGGCATACCGCTGCCGGCGTCGCCGCCCCGGCTACCCCCGCGCCGCCCCGCGCCGCCCAGGCCGGCGCCGCGGGCGGGAGCACCCCCGACTGGCGTCAAAAGCTCGGTCTTGTAGGCGGCGAGGAGCTTGAGTTTGGCCTCGGGCGTGTCGCGCACTTCGCCCCAGACTTCGCCAAGCTTCCTGGTGAGAGCGGCGTCGTTGAGGCTGCGGATCTGGCGCGCGGCGGAGGCCGAGACATCGATGCGGGCGATCTTGCCGCTCCCGACGGCGTCGAGGAGCAGGTTGGCGAAAGTCGCGCGCGAAGCGAGGGCCGTGATGAGTTGCGGCCGATCTTTCGCGTCGAACTTCGGATACGCGGCCACGAGCTTCGCGCCGATCGCGGGATCGTTGAAGGTGGCGAGAGCCGATGCGGCGACGGCGTTGACGGTTTTGACCTCGATCAATTGCTCGGCGAGCTGGCGGACATCCGGAGCGCGGGCATCGAGCAGCGACTGCAGGGCCGCTTTGCGGGCCTCGGGAGTCGCCGCGGTATCGAGGGTGGTTTTCCGCGCTTCGGCGAGCCCGCGCCGGCTGCCCAGCTGCACGTCGAGGCTGTGAATTTTGGCTACGAACGCGGCCTCGGTGGATGTTCCGGCTTTGCTGGAGAACTCTTCCCAGGCCGCGGGAAGCGCGATGCCGCGCTGTCCTTGGAGCCCCTGGGTGAGGCCGTCGACGATGTCGGCCTGGTAGGCTTCGTCGCGGGTGGCTGCTGCCGCAATCAACTGGTTGACCGGCTCGGGATTGGTTTTGATATCTTCGGCCAGCCGGCGCGCGATATACTTGCGCGTGGCGCGCAGCTCGCTTTTGGCGCCGATCGTGGACAACGCCGACGCATTCTTTTCCGCGAGCGGAATTAGCCCCCACCAAACTATCAAAGGAAGATTCTTGTCCGTGGCGTCTTCCTTGTGCGCCACCAATCCTGCCGCCACGGCCGGTCGCAAATCGAAGGGCATGCGTTGCATCGTCGAGGCGAGCACCAGGCGAACGAGGCTGGACGGATCTTCCGCGGCCATCCGCTTGAACTCGGCGACCACAGCGGGGGACGGGGTGACCTCAGGTCCACCCACGGCACGCGCGGGTCGCTGCTGGACAAAGCGGACTCCCACCGGAGGGTTCCGCCAGGCATCGGCTCCCGCTGGGATATCGTCGTTGGTGTGCAGCGCGTCGAGCGGCCAGCGCTCGGAAAGGAGCCGGATCGCCCAGGTGCGCAGGTGTTCCTCAGGCGAGCGCAAGAGAGGAACCAGCAGCGACTCATCGACGCCATCGATCGTATAAAGCGTCAGCAGCGAACGCAGCTTGCGCGGCACATCCGTCTCGCGGGCAAACTGCTCGAGCAAGAGCTGACGCGCGTTGCCGATCCCACGGCCGTCCACCATGCGGTTCGAGAATTCGAGCCGGGCGGCGCGGGGGAACCACTCGTTGGCATGCGTATTAAGGGCGACGAGTTGCTCCACGGACATTTGGTAGAGGTCGCTGCCCGAACTCGGTTTGGCATTTCCGTAGGTGAGCTTGAAAATTCGTCCGCTCAGGCGATTCGAACCGGTGCGGTTGTGATAGTCGCCGGTATCGGTCCAGTCGCCAACGAAGACCGCGCCATCCGGACCGTAGGTGATATCGATGCCGCGGAACCACGGGTCCGGGAATTCAAAAAGATCTGGTTCCGGCGAGCGCCGGACTACATACCCCGAGCCGCTGCGCTCGAACGTCTGGGAATTAATTTTGTGGCCGAAAAGGTTCATCGTGTAGAACCGGTCGCGGTACTCGGCTGGCCAATTGTCACCCTGATAAAACATCGCCCCGCCTACCGAGTGACCATTGTTCCAGGGGCCCGCCGCCCAAGACGGGACGGCGGCAGCTCCTCTACCTTGCGCGGGGCCGCCGGGAACAGAGATACCCGCTAGGGGGGGGGTGATCCCCTGCTGAACAGCCCCGCCTCGTCCGGCGGCAGCACCGGCGCCCCCTCGTCCGCCCGCAGCGACCGCACCTCTGCCGCCTGGACCGCCGAAGTTAAAATCGCCGGTCTGCTCGAGCAGCTCGTAAGCCTTCTGGTTAGGTTCACCCGAGCTGCTCCGGAGTTTCGCGCCGGGTATCACATACCAAAAGGGGCCAATGGTGGTGGAAACGGTCAGGTGCTCTCCATACTTGTCCCAATCCTGACCAAACGTGTTCACCGCGCCGGACATCAGCACCTCAAAGACATGGGTGCGCGGGTGAAAGCGGTAAAGCGAGCCATGCACCCGTGTCCGCTGCGACATAGGCGTGCCAGGAGGCCCGATCATGTGGATATGTGCATGACCGCTGCGACCGTAGATCCAGCCATCGAGGCCAAACCGCAGGCTGTTGGCGGTCGTGTGCATATTAGTGCCTTCGTATACGAAGCCGTCGTAAACGATTTCCGGCGGGCCATCGGGCACGCCGTCGGAATTACGGTCGGGGATGAAGACGATGTTCGGCAGCGCGAGCGCCCACACACCGCCGTGGCCGACCGCGAAGCCCATCAGGCGTTTGAGATTATCGGCAAAAACCGTGCGCTTGGTGAACTTCCCATGACCGTCCGCGCCCTCGAGGATCACGATGCGATCGTTGTAGGTATCAACCAACGCGTCGCTCTCGTAGCTGTAGTTTTCCGAGACCCAGAGACGGCCGCGCGAGTCCCAAGTCATCTGCAGCGGATTTTGCACGTCCGGCTCCGCGGCAAAGATGCTGGCTTTGAAGCCGGGTGGAACCTTCGTCAGAGCCGCCAACGACTCGTCCGCGGTCATGGGCGGCGCCTTGGTGCCGTTGTTCACGGTGTTGGTGTTGTCCAAGGTAGGGAACTCTGCCGCCTGCAACCCGGCAGCGGAACAGAGAATCAAGGCAAAGTGGACCGACAGGTATCTCAGGATGCGTTTCATAATGGGTATGCGTTTAGAGGGGCCGGCAAGACGGGCGTGTGCCCGTTGCCACGCGTGGAATAAAAGTGTCTGAGGATTCCATCTGCGAAACTGCGGGTGTCCCCGGGGCGGGAGCCCCGTGCTTCGCAGCAATGACGTGTACCTCCGGACTCCCCAACGCCGGTGGCGATAGCGCGGTATACCGACGGCGGCGGACGATTCTAGTACTCAATAGTATGATCCGCCTTAGCAGTGGCGCGTGATCCGGCTTGAAGGGAACCCGGGATCAGCATCGCCATCCCGGGTTCCGAGTTAATACCGGTTTAAAACGCATCAGAAGCTGACCGTGGTTGAGAACGTGATCTTGCGCGGTTCCTCGACGAAGAAGCCGGACAATATCTGCTGGCGCGGATTACCGTTAAGGAGCTGGTTGGTCGCGACCACGTTCCACGCCGCGCCACTGCCGGCGGTGTTGCGGCCCCAGGTGGGCTCTTTGTTGTCAAAGGGGTTCGTGATGTTGATTTGGAACCGGGCCTGATATTTACCGAACCGTCGGGTGTAGTTGGCACCTGCGGAGTAGACCCAACTTGGCGGCACCCAGAGGTAGTCGAACGCTGCTTCGGCGTTCTGCTTCGCGGTGGGGGTCACATTGTCCGGGAGACCGAACTTGATGCGGGCATCACGGCTTTGGAATTTTGTATAACCGCGATAATTGACCCCGGCAACGACGGCTAAGCCCCGCAGTTTGCCTTCGCTGAAGCGATATCTACCGCTGAAATTGATTCGATGGTTTGCGGAGTTGTCGGCGAGCGCGCCCGTGGTCAGGCCGTTGAGGCTGTTCTCGATGGTCAGGAGCGCATCCCGGACGATCTGTGTGTTGAGCGTCGTGCGGCCACCGCCGTTGGGGACCAGCACGCCATTCGCCAACGCCGCACCCGCTTGCCACTCGGCAAGGTTTTCGGCGATATACACTTTCCGAAAAACGCTCTCCGATTGAATAAAAGAAAGGGGATGCGAATAGTTCGCGGTCAATGTGATATTGCGCGTCGGATTCGCGGTCAGCTCGACCTCCCAGCCTTCCAATTTGCGGGCCGACAGATCCGAAAAGCTGAACTCGTTGGTGGTGAGCGCCGGATCCGTATAGCCCAGATTAAGCCAGATGTTGCGAATCTCGTTTTGGCTGCCGAAGCCGTTGACGATGTCCTCCTGATCCGTGTTATAATGCGACACGGTCAAGTAAACTTTGCCACCGGGCACCGAGTAACGAAGACCAAAA
>JBDSSU010000051.1:0-12241 GCA_039928635.1 Opitutaceae bacterium
GTAAAATCTGGACCCCGGAAATCGCGAAAGCCACCGGTGCGAAGGCGGCGCACCCGAACTCGCGTTTCACCGCTCCCGCGAAACAGTGCCCCACGATGGATCCCGATTGGGAGAGCCCCGACGGCGTGCCGATCAGCGCGTTCATCTTCGGCGGCCGGCGGGCGGCGACGATGCCGTTGATTTATCAGGCCTTCAATTGGTCGAGCGGCGTGTATGTCGGAGCGACGATGGGCAGCGAGATGACCGCCGCCGCCGCGGGTACCATTGGCAAGGTGCGCCGCGATCCGATGGCGATGCTGCCGTTCTGCGGCTACAACATGGGCGACTATTTCCGCCACTGGATCAACATGCAGCGCTCGCTCACCGAAACGCCGCGGATTTTCCACGTGAACTGGTTCCGCAAGGATGCCGAGGGAAAATTCATCTGGCCGGGCTTTTCGGAGAACATGCGCGTGTTGAAATGGGTTTTCGATCGCGTGCGCGCGGGTGGCCGGGCGAAGGAAACCCCGATCGGCTGGGTGCCACGCTACAAGGACATCGACTGGACCGGCTTGGATTTTCCCGAGAAAAAATTCGACGAACTCCAATCCTTCGACCGCGCGGCGTGGCGGGCCGAGGTCCTCGGGCACGAGGAACTTTTCATCGACCTGCACGCCGCGCTTCCCAAGGAACTGATCTACGAGCGCGAACTGCTGATCTGCCGGATGTAACTCCCGCTTTGTCGAGCCCTTGATCGGTCATGCGACAACAACTTGCTTGAACCGTCTCGGGTGAGTCGGGTCCATGCTGCATGCCTGGACGTCTTCTCTTCTGCTGTATTTTGGTTTTTGTTGCTGCCACGTCGTCACTTCGGGCGAAGGAAGGCCCCCCGTTGTTGGCCGAAGCGATGGCGACGTGGTCGGCGGAAATGGACGAATGGGCCTTTACGCAGCGGGTACGAACCTTCGATGACGACAAGGTGAAGCTGGAAAGGCTGGAGCGTTACGATCCGTCCCGTCCCGATAATCAGCGATGGGAATTGCTGGAGATCGACGGCAAGCCTCCGACGAAGGAGCAGCGCGAATACTGGGAAAAACGCAAAAATCGGAAGGCAAGACGCCGGGCCGACAAGGAGATTGAGGAGTATTTTGATTTTGCCCGCGCCACGGTCGCGAAGGAAACCGAAGACCGCGTCCAATACGATGTGCCGCTGCGTCGTGATGTGACCCGGCTCATTCCGCTCGAGAAGATCAGCATTGAGGTGACGGTGAACAAGCAGACGCACACCATTCAACAGATCACCGGCGGACTGAAGGAGCCGATGCGGATGGCGCTTGGACTCGCGAAAGTCACCGATGGCTGGCTGGATGTGCGTTTCGATCCGATCGTGAGCGATCTTTCCGGTGATCCGAACGCGACCGAAGCCAATGGGACGGCTCGGGTGGTGCTCTTCAAAATGGGTGACCGGGCGGAATACGCCTGGAGCAATTTCAAACGCGTGACGCCCTTTCCGCCGCCAACAACAGGCAGCCCGACTCCAAAGAACGCGATGGGCTTGTAGACGGAAAACGGGTCGCTCTCGCGCTTTCGATGCGCGGTCCCGCGGAGTTGGGAGGGTTGCGCGCCTGGGTCAGGCTTTCGCGCTGAGGGCGGCGTTCAGAAAGACGCCGATCATCGCGAGTGCGCAAGCCAGGCGAACCACGGTTGAAACGACAAAGCCGGTGGCAGCGCCGACGCCCGCAAGCAAAGAGGTGCGCCCCGACTTCTTCGCGATGAATTTCTCGGCAGCGACCGCTCCGAAAATCGTGCCCAGGATCAAAGCGGGCAGGGAGAAAAACATCCCGATGAATGCACCCATCCCAGCTCCCGCCATTCCCCATTTCCCGCCGCCGAACAGACGCGCTCCCAGGATCGTTCCCCCAAAATCCGCCACGATGGAAACGGCACACAGCGCGCCGATCCAGCCGATCGCCATCCACGAAATCGTTTCCGGCAGCAGCCATCGGTGCAGCATCGCCGCGAGCAGAATCAGCACGTTGCCGGGCAGCACGGGTACGATGATGCCGGCGAGACCGGTGAGCATCAGGACCGAAGTGAGGCTCCACGTAAAAATTTCCATGCGGTCATGACACCCAACCTGCTTTCGAAGTTGCATTCGGAACGAAGCGCCTCCGGCAACGTGCTCCGCAAGGGAGTCTGGGAATCACAGCCAATGGCAGCCCGCGGTTTGCTCCCGGTTAACTTTGTCGCGCGAAATGCCGGCTCGCCGGCCCAACCCCCGTCGTCGTCTTTTTGCCACCGTGCCCGTGAGTTCAGACGCCCTGCGGCCCACGGGCAAACAGGGTGGTCTCAGGCCAGCGGGCGAAAAAAAAGGCGCGGGCTTTCGCCCGCGCCTGAGATTTGCAAGGATCGGGACGGGTTATTTGTGAGCGGTGGTGAAGTCCGGATACGCTTCGTTGCCGTGCTCGCCGATGTCGAGGCCCTCGATTTCCTCTTCGGCGCTGACCCGGATGCCGATCGTCATTTTGAGGATGAGGAACACCACGTAAGCGAAGACGAACGAGAAGGCGCCGATGCACGCGATGCCCTTCAGCTGGGAGATCAGCTGGGGCATGCCAGCCTTGGCGCCCCAGATACCGACGGCGAGAGTGCCGAAGATACCGCAGACGAGATGGACGGAGAGTGCACCGACAGGGTCGTCGAGCTTGATTTTGTCGAAGAAGATCACCGAGAAGACCACAATCACGCCGGAGATGAGACCGATGAGTACTGCGGACATTGCCGCCATCTGGTCGGCGCCGGCGGTAATACCGACGAGCCCGGCGAGGATGCCGTTCAACGCCATCGAGAGATCAGGCTTTTTGATGACGATCCAGGAAGTGAGGGCCGCACCCACGCCACCGGCGGCAGCCGCGAGGCAGGTGGTGACCAGCACGAGCGACGTGGCACCGGGGTTGGCGGAGAGGACCGAGCCGCCGTTGAAACCGAACCAGCCGAGCCAGAGGAGGAAGACGCCGATGGTGGCGAGTGGCATCGAGTGGCCGAGGATCGGCATCGTTTTGCCGTCTTTGAATTTGCCGAGGCGGGGTCCGAGCAGCATCACGCCGGCGAGAGCACCCCAGCCGCCGACCGAGTGAACGAGCGTGGAACCCGCGAAATCGTAGAACGGCGTTTCCAGCGTGTTCAGCCAGCCGTTGCCCCATTTCCACATACCGGTGATCGGATAGGAGATGGAGACAAAGAGCACCGAGAAGATGAGGAACGAGTGCAGCTTGATCCGTTCGGCGACCGCACCCGAGACGATGGTGGCGGCGGTGGCGGCGAACATGCCTTGGAAGAGGAAATCAGTCCAGTAGGTGTAGCCGGCGTTGTATACGTCCGTGAGTGAGGCCACGTCATCGGAGACGCTGATGCCGAATCCGGAGAAACCGAACCATTTGCCGGCGAAGTCGGTCCCCGGATACATCAGGTTGAAGCCGACCAGAGCGTAAGTCAGGAGACCGATGCAGGGGATCAGCGTGTTCTTAAAGAGAATGTTGACCGTGTTTTTCGACTGCGTAAGTCCCGATTCCACCGTGGCGAAACCGAGGTGCATGATAAAAACCAGCCCGGTCGCCAACATCATCCAGATGTTGTTCGCGGTAAACAGCGAGTAGCCGGGGGACTCCGCAAATGCGGCGAGATCCTTATATTTGGGTGCCTCGGGCGCGGCAGCGGCAGCGGCAGCGGCTGGCGCGGGATCCTGGGCGAAAAGCGACACGCCGAGAAAGAGGACTACCAGAAGCCCTCCGAACTTCAGCGTACCGTTGAGATGTTGAAACCGGATTTTCATCGTGGGCGAGGCGGATTTGGGTTGGATCATGGTCGACGAGACGACTCGCCGCAGAGGCACGGGTTCAGCAAAGGCTATGCCAAGGCAGGGCTGCGATGACGGACAGACCGCCAGAGGGTGGCACTTCGCCCAGAATCGCCGGGCTTAATTCCGCGCATTTCCCGCCCTCGAACCCAGCGCGGTCGGGATATTTCCGGTCACAAAAACAGCAATCCGACCAGCACCAGAATCGGGAGCAAAATCGGGAGGCTGAATTTCAGGATGTAGCCGAAAAAAGTCGGGCAATGGACGCCGGAATCGTGCGCGATCGACTTCACCATGAAATTCGGACCATTGCCGATGTAGGTCATCGCGCCGAAGAACACCGCGCCGAGACTCACCGCGATCACGAACGCGGGTTTCACGACCAAGAGCGCGCGCACCGCGGCGATTGGATCGGAGCCGGCCGCCGCAAAAGCCGCCGGGTCGTGAGCGCGCGCGGTCGACTCCGCGAGCTGAAGGAAATTCACGTAAGTGGGCGCATTATCGAGGACCGCCGAAAGTCCGCCGGAGGCGAAGTAGTACTGGAGCGGCCGGGTGAGACCAAATTCCTGTCCGTGCACTTCGAGGTAGGCGAGTGCCGGCATCATGGTGAGAAAGATGCCGGCGAAGAGATACGCGACCTCCTTGATCGGGCCGAAGGTGAAGGCGTTTTCCTGGTGAACGACTTTTTTCGTGGTGAAGTAGGAGGCGACGGCCGCGCTCAACATCACCAGCTCGCGCAGGAAAAACCGTTCCGGCAGAAATACGCCCCCCACGATTGCCATGAGGAAGAGCACGTTGCTCATGCCATCGAAGCGCCAAGTCTCCCTTTGCGCCGTGACGTCGGCCTGCAGTTTGCGGGGCATGTGCCGGAAACTGCGGCGATCGAAAAAGTAAAACACGACCAGCAGCGCCCCGAGCGTCGCCATCCAGGTGGGGAGCACGTGTTCCATCAGCCAGAAAAAGGGCACCCCCCGCAGGTAACCCAGAAACAAGGGCGGATCGCCGATCGGCGTCAGCGCACCTCCCACGTTCGAGACGAGGAAAATGAAGAAGACGACGTGAAACGCGCTGATGCGGATCTTGTTCATCCGAATCCAGGGACGAATCAGCACCATGGAGGCGCCGGTCGTCCCGATCACGTTGGCCGCCACGGCACCGACGGCCAGGAAGACGACGTTTTCGAGGGGCGTCGCCTCGCCTTTGACCTTGATGTGGATGCCGCCGGCCACGACGAAGAGAGAGCCGATGAGCGCGATGAACGAAAAATATTCGTGGACGGTGTGCGCGATCTCATCGCCGCCGCCGGCCACGTTTAAAAAATAGTAGCCCGCCACCAACCCGCCCAAGCTGATCGCGACGAAGGGGTAGTTGTGTTCCCACCAGTGTTTCACCCTCGGTGGCGTCAGCGGCATCGTGGCGATGAACAGCAGCAACAATCCGAAGGGCAGCAGCAGCCACCCGGGGATGGACTCATGGGTGGCGGCGGCGAGGAACAGGCATGAGCTCATACGCGCGAAATGCAAAGCTCGTGCCGGGTGGAGGTCCAGCGGTCAATGCGTTCAAGGGATGAACCGCTAAACGCTCGCCCCGGCTGAAGCCGGCCGGCAGACAATTTCCTGCGACTTTCTGAACGGCCCCGTGTTTTGCCCATGAACGATGACCCTCCTGTGCAAACACCACCCACGGGGCTAGCCCCTCCGGCCGACTTCACCACGTTCATGCGCGCTTACCAGGACATGGTCTTCTCCACGGCCGCGCGGCTCACGGGAAATGAGGCGCAGGCGGAGGACATCTCGCAGGAGGTTTTCCTCAAGGCCTTTGAACATTTCGAAACCATTAAAAGCAGTCCCACGGCCGGCGGCTGGCTGAAAACCGTCGCGACCAATCTTTCCCTCAACCATCTCTCGCGCTATCGGAAACGCTGGCGGTTTTTTTCCGAGTTCCGGCGCGACGACGGGGGCGAGAGCGAGGAACCGGAGATCGAGTTCGCCGCCCCCGATACTTTTTTTGCCGGGGTGGATGCCGATGAACGCCGGGCCTACGTCGAACGCGCGCTCGACCGCCTCCCGGAACACCAGCGCGTCCCGCTCGTGCTCTATCATTTCGAAGAGATGCCTTACGATCAGATCGCGAAAAAACTCCGCGTCTCGCTGGCCAAGGTGAAGACCGACATCCTTCGCGCCCGGGCCGCGCTCGCCAGGATTCTTGCGAGCAGCGGCACCTCCCACGAAAGCCTGAATTCCTGAGCGCCATGCAACTTCCTCCCGAAAACCACGAGCAAATGCTCGAGCGGCTCATCCAGAAAACCCTCCGCGATCTTCCCGCCCGCCGGGCGCCCAGCTCGCTCGAGGACCGCGTGTTCGCGGAGATCGGGCGCCGCGCGGCCCGGCCGTGGTGGCAGAAGAGTTACACCCACTGGCCGCTGCCGGCGCGCTGCGCCTTTCTGATTGGCTCAGCGGCCGTGCTGAAAACGGTGATCATGGCCGCGGTGTGGTTCCTGGTCGGATTCGAAGCGGCGCCCTTTGCCGAAGCATTCTCGTCGTCCTTCGCGTGGCTCCAGGCGCTGACCGATCTGGCCGGTAGCATCTGGCAATTCGGTGGGGCCGTGCTCTACAGCATTCCCCGGTTTTGGCTGTACGCCGGCGCCCTGTGTCTCGCGGCCATGTACGCCACCCTGTTCGGGCTGGGTGCATTCGCCTACCGCGTGTTCCACGGGAAAAGCCTCGTCCATTTTTAAAATGAAATCCTCGTTTCGTTCCTTCCTTCTCCTTCCCGCGCTTCTGCTGGCGACTTCGCTGGCGCCAATTCCACGAGCGGTGGCTCAACCTCCGGCGGATCCACCCGCGGAGAACGTGGAAAGACCGCGCCCGGCGACGCCCGCCGCTGACCCTCCACCGCCGGTGGAGGCCGCGGAGACACCGCCACCGCGGCGGCTCGATGCTCAGGAGCGTTCGTCCGCTGATGCCATTCGCGCGCGCGCGGATGAAATTCGCCGGGAGGCCGAGGACAGGATCCAGCGCGCTGAAGAGCAGCGGCAGCGGGACCGCGGGCGGGCCGAGGAAGCTCGGGCTCGCGCGCGTGCACGCTCCACGGGACACGATGTCGTAAATGTCTTTGGCGATTCGACGCTCCCAGCCGGTGAGCGCGCCGATAATGTCGTGGCGGTCTTTGGCTCCGCGACCAGCGAAGGTGATGTGGCTGAATCGGTCGTTGCTGTGTTCGGCAATAACCGGGTCACCGGGTCAGTCGGTGAAGATGTCGTGGCGGTCTTTGGCAACGTTCAGGTGAGCGGCAGGGTGGACGAACACGTGGTGGCGGTGTTCGGCAACGTCACCATTAACAGTCATGTGGGTCGCGTGGTCACGGTCTTCGGCAACGTGAAGCTCGGGCCGCTCGCGGAGGTGGACGAAGAGGTCGTATGTGTGATGGGCGGAGTTGAGCGTGAGCCCGGCTCCGTTGTGCATCATCAGGTAAATAGCTTTGGGCGGAATTTTGCGCTGGGTTCGGGCATCGGCGCCTGGGTCCGCGAATGCCTGCGGTGGGGTCGGCCGCTCGCTTTTGGCCATGGTCTGCAATGGGCGTGGCTCGTCGCATTTTCCTTCCTCGGTTTCTATTTGCTGCTCGCGCTGCTTTTCCGGAGAGGAATCGAGAAGTGCACGGCGATGCTCGAATCGAAGCCCGGGGCTTCGGCGCTCACGGCGCTGGGTGCCGTGGTCCTGACGCCCGTGGCGTTCGTCCTGCTTTGTATCACGGTGATCGGCATCATCGTCGTGCCGTTTTTGGCCACGGGTTTATTTTTCGCGGGACTCTTCGGAAAGGCCGTCATCCTCGCGTGGATCGGCGGATGCTTGCTGAAACGCGGCGGTTCAGGGGGAGGTCATCCCTTGCTCGCCGTGCTGGTGGGAGGCTTGGTGGTGATGGCTCTCTACACCGTGCCCTTCCTCGGTTTTCTCTCGTACAAACTCTTCGGCTGGCTCGGTCTCGGCGTGGTGCTCTACACCTTGCTCGTGGCGATGCGCCGTGAGAAACGCCCCGCCGCGACGTTCGCTTATCCGGGCGCGGCGACCGGGATGGGTGGGATGCCAGGAGTAGCGGCGACCGGCGGGCCGATGGTGGGCGCAGTGTCCCCGGGATTTTCGGGTGCAGGTATGCCCGAAGCCGGTGCGATTCCTCCTCCGTCGATGCCGGTTCCGCCGGCGATGATCTCGGCGATGACGATGCCACGCGCCGGATTCTGGATTCGGTTTGGCGCACTGCTGATCGACCTGCTCCTGCTGGGAGTCGGTGTCGGCATCCTGACCACCCATGGTGATCTCGCGCCTTTCGGAATCGCGGCTTACACCGCAATCATGTGGAAGTTGAAAGGCACGACCATCGGTGGCGTCGTCTGCAGTTTAAAGGTGGTGCGGCTCGACGCGCGGGAGATCGACTGGACCACGGCCATCGTCCGCTCGTTGGCGTGCTTCCTTTCGCTGATTGTCTTTGGGCTCGGATTCATCTGGGTGGCGATCGACGACGAAAAGCAGTCCTGGCACGACAAGATTGCCGGCACCACGGTCGTGCGCGTACCGCGGGGAGTGTCGCTGTTGTAAGCCGGATTTCGCGATTGATGCGGAGTCGTCGCGCGGTTTGCTCGCGGGAATGGCTTCTCCTCTTGTCGGCATCATCATGGGCAGCACGTCGGATTGGGAAACGATGCAGCATGCGGCGACCCAGCTCGAGGCGCTCGGGGTCCCCTTTGAAAAACTCGTGGTCAGCGCTCATCGCACGCCGAAGCGGATGGTCGAGTATGCGGAAGGGGCCGAGCGTCGCGGTCTGAAGGTGATTATCGCCGGCGCGGGTGGCGCAGCGCATCTGCCGGGGATGACCGCCTCGCTCACCACCTTGCCCGTACTCGGCGTTCCCGTGGAATCCAAGACGCTCAAGGGCCTCGATTCGCTCCTCTCGATCGCGCAAATGCCGGGGGGAGTTCCCGTCGCCACCTTCGCGATTGGCAAGGCCGGGGCGATCAACGCCGCGTTGTTTGCCGCGTCGCTGCTGGCGCAAAGCGACCCGCGGACGCAACGGGCGTGGGAAAAATTTCGCCGCCAGCAAACGGCGAAGGTGCAGAAGGCGAAGCTGCCGCGATAATTTAATAAGATCGTTTTGCCACAGGGCGCACAGAGTTCGGACACAGAGCGCACGGAGCCAGGCAACAAACGGTTTTCCTCTGTGCTCTCTGTGTCCGAGCTCCGTGCACTCTGTGGCTCATGCATTGGATTGATCCGGGCAGAGCTAAGTCTTCACCGCGGCTACAGCGGGGTTGACCGGGTGCAGTCGTCGGCGTGTGCTCGCCGTTTCTCTCGATGATTCTCCCTGGAAAGACGATCGGCGTGCTCGGTGGCGGCCAGCTTGGACGCATGTTTGCCCAGGCTGCGCAAACGCTCGGTTACCGCGTGCACATTTTCGAGCCCCAGTCGAATTGCCCGGCGGGGGCGGTGGCCAATCTCGAGGTAAATGGGGACTACACGGATATTGCCGCGCTCCGCGAATTTGCGGAGGGCGTCGACGTGCTGACCTACGAGTTCGAGAACATCCCTTCGGAACCGCTGGCCGCCATCGCGTCGCTGGTGCCGCTGCATCCCCGGGCCGACGTCCTCCACATCTGCCAGAACCGTCAGCGCGAGAAGGCCTGGCTCCGCGCGAACCGTTTCCCGCATGTGCGCTACGCGGAGGCGCTCGACGGTGACATCGCCACGGCCGTGGCACCGGTGGGTTTCCCGTGCGTTGTGAAGACCGCGGATTTCGGTTACGACGGCAAGGGCCAGATGCGGCTGCAGGACGAAGGTGGACTGGCGCAGGCCGCGGCGATTTTCCGGGGACGCCGCTGTGTCGTCGAGAGCTGGGTCGATTTCCAATGCGAGCTTTCTGTAATCGTCGCGCGCGGGGAGGGCGGTGAGACGCGCGTGTTTCCCCCGGCGGAAAACATCCACACGCATCACATCCTCGATTTTTCGATCGTGCCGGCGCGAATCGATCAGGCGATCGCGCGCACCGCGGAGCAGCTCGCCGTCGCCATCGCGGAAAAGCTCGGCGTCGTCGGCCTGCTGGCGGTCGAGCTGTTCCTCACCACGGCGGGCGAATTGCTGGTGAACGAACTCGCGCCGCGCCCGCACAACTCCGGGCACTGGTCGATCGACGGATGCGACACCAGCCAGTTCGAGCAACAGGTGCGCGCGGTTTGCGGACTGCCGCTGGGAGCCGTCGGCATCGGCGGCGCAATCGTGATGGTGAACATCCTCGGCGATGCGTGGCGCTGGCGCGAGGGGCAGGTCATCGGCGAACCAAACTGGAACGCGATCCTTTCCACACCGGCGGCCCGCCTGCATCTCTATGGGAAAACCGAGCCGAGGCTCGGTCGGAAGATGGGTCATTTCACGCTGCGTGGCGCCGAATTGGGCGCCACGCTCGATCAAGCTCGTGAGTTGAAGATCCGGCTCCAGGCGGGCTGAAGGTTGTTTCCCTTAAGAGTCTGGCATCGAAAGCCGGCCGGGTTTTTTCGAGGAGCTCTCGCTTTTGGTTTTAATTTCGAGAACCCGCGCAACTCCCGGGAGCTCATACTCGAAAGGGAGTCGGGTCTTGTCAGAGGCGATCGAATCTGCGGCAGTTGCCGCCTTCCCACTTCGGTTTCCCGGTTTATCCTATGTCGTCGATCAACGCGTTCCTGCTGAAGAATAACCTGCGCATCGCCACGAATCCGTGTGTGAGCCCCGATTTCTGCCTCGATTGGGAGGCGCTGAAATCAAAGGTGCTGAACAGTGAGGGGAGCGTGCGCTGGTTCGAGAAAAGTGATTTTGAAACGAAACAGGGTCGCTGGACTTTGTTTGAGGATGTCAGCACCGGCGATTGCGGCTGGCGGGTGAGCGGGACCGAAGTCGCCAGTGATCTTTTGGAACACGGCGCCATCGCGGAACCGAAAAAAACGCGGGCGGTTTTCCCGGCGACCTTCGCCAACCTGCTCCGGTTGAAAAACCTGATTCAGGAGCATAACCCGAAGTCGACGATCTTTCCCACCGCGGCTGAGCAACTCGGCCGCAGCACGCTTGGGATCGGCGCGCGCTTCACGACCTTGCATTGGCCGGCGGTGGATTGGGCGATGAGCGCCCTCAGCATCGGCGTTACCGCCAACCAGAACTCGATCCCGCGCGAGCTCGTCTACGACACCGACGTGATGCTCGCGGGGAAACTGGATACCGTTCCCTTCCCCTTCATCGGGACAAACGTTCCCGAAGGCCACCAAGGCCAGAGCGTGGAAGGCATGAGCCACGGCTGCGTGCTCGCGAAGCTGAAAACCGGTTTCCACCGCCGGGGGATCGCGTGGAGCTTCAACGCCGACCACCAACCCATCGGAGGAAAGTTCGATTCGCGGGAAGACGCGCTCGTCACCGGCTGCGTCCTCGCCAGCTACATCACCTTCGACCTCTCGCCCGAGCTCGCGCAGACGAAAGTCGCCGAGGATCCCGCTGCTTGGGTGAAGAGCAGTGTGCCCGCGGAAATCGTGACGAAGGTAAAGGCGCGCGTCGCGTCCGTCGGCCTCACCTTGAACGAGACGGAGTTCTCCAAGCTGCTCGCCTACGTCTGGCCATCGCTGCAAAAGATGCAGCGGCGCGACGAGAAATACGCCGCGGCCCGCGCCAAACTTTTCACCACGGCACTCGGCCGTTCTTATCTGCGCGAACTTTCGATCGACGAGCTGCCGGGGCTCACGACTCCGGAGACGACGGCCATCATGCTCGCGCTCTGCGAGGCGCTCGGGATGAAGATTCACTTCGTGGCGCCGGCGTTTGGTTTCCAGAAAAACATGCCCTATCCCGACGACGCGGCGTTGCGCACGTTGATCGAGAAGCAGTGGGGAGTGTGCAAACAATTCGGAGCGAGCATCGGTTTCCACTCCGGCTCGGGCAAATCGGCCGAAAATTATCAGGTCATGGGGCAGGTGACCGGCAGCCGGCTCGAAATCAAGACGAGCGGGCGCTACACCTATGAGATGGGACGCGCCCTGTTCGCGTCGCAGAACGCCGCAGACCAGGCGCTTTGGAGCGATTGGTACAAGTTCACCCTCGAGCTGGCGCTCCTCGGTTCATTTAGCGCCGATGCGACCGAGCAAAAGATGGCGCGGGTTTTTGTCACCGACGCGCTGGCAAAGTCCGGCAAAGGTACGGATATATTCGCCAATCCCACCGTCACGCGCGCCGCGCTGGAAAGCCTGCCGGCCAGTCCCGAGCACATGTTCTGGTTCGAATACAACTTCCTCTACGTCCTGGCCGCGGACGGACGCACGGAGAAGTCCGCGCTCGGCGACCACACGCCGGCGGGCTATCAGCAGCGAGCCAGGTTTTACGCGATCAGCGACGAAGGCCGGCTCAA
>JBDSSU010000052.1:0-9027 GCA_039928635.1 Opitutaceae bacterium
GCAACGTCATCCGCACGCTCAAGGACGGGTACTGGGACAGAACGGAAGTCGTGGAGCTGGAGGCAGGCGGACATCGCGTGCGAAAGCGGAGCAAGGGCGCGACCTTCGGGCCCTGGGGTATTGGATCACTGCGCCGGGAAATCAGCTTCCTCGGTTCGCTCCCACCGCGAGCCGCCGCGGTCTTTCCGCCGGTGCTCGCGACGTGGGACGAGGAAGGTGGCGCGAATCCGGACGTCGGTTACGAGATGCCGTTCTATGCGGACCACCGCGATGCGGGCGTTCTGGCGCGCGGCGGGTCGCTCGCGCAGAAGGAAATCGACGAATTCCAGGACACTCTAGGCGAAGCGGTTTTCGATCGCCTGCACGAACCCGTGAGGGCGGAGAATTCACTCGCCGAACATGTTGCCTCGGTGATCGAGCAGGCTTGGGCAACGTTGGAAAAAGATTCGGCCGCCGCCCGCCTGCTGCAGGCACCGAGCATCCTGCTTAACGGCAAGTCCGTGAGCGGGCCGCGGGAAGCGTTTGACCGAATCCGGAACCAGACGGATGCCCTGGCCGCCTTGGACGCGCTACCCTGCGTCCGACTGCACGGAGATTTTTTCCTGGAGAACATCCTGTGGCGCCCGGCCGCCGTCGCGCCGACGGATCAGGCACCGCGTTTGCTCTTGATCGATCCGGTGTCGGTCGCAGGTGTGACCTGCGGGCCGCCCGTTTTTGATTTGGTGAAATATATCTCGTATGCGACAGGCGAATTGCTGGCGCTGCGTTCGGAATGGGTCGAGATCGACGAGGACCAAAACGCAGGCGTTCCGCACTATGGTTACCGTATCCGATGGGAGGACCCGGGCTTGGGACCCTTCCGCACGCGTGACTGGCACACGCGGTTCCGAGGAGCCTTCGAAACCCGCCACGGTCGCGTGAATCGACGGTTGTACGAACTGATCGACGGTTACTTCAGCGCCGCGATGGCCGTGAACACGAGCGGCACGCAAAGGCGCGCACGCCTCCTGAAAGCCACCGCCTGTTTCAACGCGGTGGCGGCGCAGGAAAGGAGTGATTAGCGCGCAGAGAGCAGCCATCGGGTAACTCCGGTCTCCGTTCTCCGACGGCAAACTTTCACGCCGAGCTACTTCACCTTGATCCGTCCGCTTTAGGCTTCCTTCCGAATGTAGCGCAAGAGAGGCGTTACCGAAATGCCGTGGGCCAGGATCGAGAGCCCGACCACCGAGAGCGTCAGGGACGCCAGGCGATTCACTTGGGTATCCGACAAACCGTGTTCGATCGCGTACATCAAATAATAGATCGAACCAATTCCCCGGATCCCGAACCAAGCGAGGCCGGCGAACTGCCTCCGCGTAAAGCGTCGTGTCAGCACCAGAGGCAGCACGGCCACGGGACGCAAAACGCAGAACAGCAGCGGCGCAAACCAGAGCGCCTCCCAGGCAAACCCCACGGCGAAGATTGCCGCGCCGACGAGCAAGACCATCCCCACTTCCAGGATGCGCTCGATCTGCTCGTTGAACGAAAGCAGGGCCCCGGCCATGACCGCCGGAGCGAGCTGGGGTTTTTCCCGCAACTCACCGCCGCTCGATTTCCCTTTCAGCACGCTTTCCTCCTCGCGCGGACTCGATCCGCCCCGACGACGTTCAACGGCCCGGACCGCCACCCCGGCGGCAAACACGGCGAGGAATCCATAGGCATGAAGTTGCAGCGCCACCCCATAGGACAAACCGATCAGGCCGAGCAAAAGGTATTCATCCAGGCTCGGCCCGTCCCGATGTCGTTTCCTCAGATAGAGAATCAGCAGGCCGGTGCAGTAGCCAAATCCGGCGCCCAAGCCGAGTCCGCCGAACGTGGCCCACGCGACGTCGATCGCCCACCAGCGCCAGCCACCGGCCCCGAGAGCATGCAATCCCAGCAAGCCGAGTCCGAGCAGCACAAAGGGAAACGCCGTCCCGTCGTTCAGTCCTGCTTCACCGCTCAAGGCGACGCGCAGCTCGTTGCGATCGGCGGCATGTGTCACCTGTACTTCCGACGCCAGCACGGGATCCGTCGGCGCAAGGATCCCGCCGAGCAGCACCGCCGCTCCAAGCGGAAGGTGGAGCGCCCACACCCCGACCAGCGTGACCAGCCCGACGGTGATCGTCATCGAGATGGAGGCGAGCAGCAGCGCCGGAACCCAACGTTTGTCCCGCAGCGGCAGCCGCAATTTCAGCCCCACCGCGAACAGTGAAACCACTACGGTGAGTTCCGCCGCGTGCAGGAAAACCACCGAGTCGTTGCGCAGGTCGAAGCGAATGTCATTCCAGCCGAGCGGCCCGAGTGCCACGCCAAGTGCGAGATAGACCATGGCGGTCGTCACGGGCAGACGGTTCACGTAAGCCGCGCCCAAGCCCATCAGGAGAAGGAGAGCACCGATGAGAAGCACCCAGGTTTCGAACGTCACCCCAGCCGCGACCCATCCTGGCGCCATCGGTTCCGGTCGAAGCCTGCGGAGCGAAGTCGACAGCGCGCAGGAATGCTGGCTTAAAACTCGGCGCAAAGGCGTCTGCCCACTCTCCCCCGGCACCCACGAGAATCTTCTGGCGAGACTTAAAATGAAAACGGATCGATCCGCCGAGCCGCCGGATGGAGCAGAGCCGGCCCAAGTCGACGTGGAAAAAGTGCCGCCGATCGCTCAGCTCGCGAAATTTATCGATGCGGCCAGCGCGCTGGGTTTCACGGCGGCTTCACTCTATTTCTGGGGCTACAGTTATTACTCCCAGTTCTGCGAACGACTCGGAGTTTCCTTCCAAGGCATCTCGTTGCCGACGGAGGATTATCTCATCGTCAGCTGGCTCACCGTCACCCTTCTCCTGCTCTTGATCGGAGCGGGATTGATTATGATCTACCTGGTCCGCGATACCGCTGACAACCTGGCCGCTTTGCTTCGTCGGCATGGCGTCGGGAAGTCGGCGAACACGAAGCCGGGAGCACACGTCCCTTTCCTCAGCGGCGGCCTGGCCATCCTTTGTCTCTCAGGCATCCTGCTCGCCGGCTCAAAATTTATGGCCGTACAAGCAAACGACGCGGCCGATCAGGCGCTCGCCCGGCGTACGGAGGTCGTAATCCGAAATCCGGAAGGCAATGTCATCGAGGGCCGGTTCATTTACCTGCGCGATTTCGGCAGCGCCCTGCTCGTCGGCGAATTGGATGCCGACGGCCGGGAACTCGCCGCCCATCGCATCCTGAAAGCGTCAAGCTTTGGCGGGTACAGTTTGCTGGCCCGAAAGCCGCCGGGGGTCGAGGCCTCGAAGAAATAGGAAGGAAGCCCACTGGACGCCGCTCGCGAAAACCTGGTTCCACGACGGCATCGACGATCCGGAGACAACGGTCATCAGGGTGCGGGTTGAAAGCGGCTATTACTGGGCTACCGAGCATGGCAAAACCGTAGCCCTGTTGAGCATCGCCCTCGGTTCGCTCACTGGAAAAACGCTCGACGACAGCGTCGAGGGAAGCGTCTCCCCCAAGTCGAAACGCCACTCGCGCGCTCGACCGCGCTCCTCCCGCGCAAAATGACGCGGCGATCGCTCCTCCCCGTCCGAGTGACTTGATGTCAGCTCTTTCGATCGGCGGTCCACTGCCCGATCTTGAAGATCACGAATTCGGCGGGCCTCACGGGGCCACGCCGACGAGGCAGATCAGGCGGCCTGCGTCGATATCGGCCTGAGTCATCGTCGCGCGATCACGCTTCACAAAGAATGCCTCCTCTGGCTTGGTCCCGAGCACCTCTCCTTTTCTCCACTCGTTGATGAGTAAATCCGAGATCACCCTTCGCACTCCCGCCCAGAGCGTCGCTCCGTTCGGTTCAAACCACATGGTCTTGAACGCGTTCTTTTTTGGGCTGTGACGGTGCCCTGCCTTATAAACGCCCTTTTCTGGTCTTCCTTCTACCGTGCTTACCCAAGAGACGCTACGAAACGGCGTAGCCGTTTCATTCAGCGATAATAGTTACATCGTCCTTGCTCCGGCCAGCTCTCTTAATTCTTTCTTGTGGCTAACCGAGCGGATGTGCTTCGCAACTTCGGCCCGGCGGTATGTGCTCCTCAACCGTCACACTGGTTCAGTTCCCGTTACCCCGGATGGCTCGCCTCACAAGTCACTTTTCAACCGCTGCAGGTGCAGTGCGCTTTAGTTGGACGATGCTCGCTGAGGCAGCACGTCTCTCCCTAGTTGCTAAACTTGGGGCCTGCCGGAAGCCGCGTGCTCTAAGGCGATCGGTCGCGAGATCCTCGATCATTGCAGTCTGCGGTTTGCTGGCATGCTACGAAGCTGCGGCTGCGGCGCCTGTCCATTTCCCAGAACACGTGGAAGCTTTCACGGCTCAATATTGCGTGGACTGCCACTACGCGGATGAAAAAGAAGGGGGGCTCGACCTCACCTCATTGGCCTATCGTCCCAATGACCCGACCAATTTTGCGTTGTGGGCAAAGATTGTGGACCGGGTCCAAAAGGGCGAAATGCCGCCGAGGAAGCAGGAACGGCCTGACCCCTCTGACCTCAGAACTTTCATCGAAAGTCTGTCTTCCTCACTGGTGAAAGCCGACGAAGCGTTAGTCACTCAAAACGGGCGGGCCACGCGACGCCGGCTCAACCGATCGGAATATGAAGACAGCCTGCGGGATATTCTCCATGCACCGTGGATCCTCGTGAAGGATCAGTTGCCGGAAGATAGTGAAGCGTTTCGATTCAATAAAGTCGCTGAGGCGTTGGACGTATCTCATGTGCACATCGCACGCTACATGAGCGCCGCGGATTATGCCCTGCGACAAGCCATGACAGTAAAATTGATCCAGCCTGTCACGACCCGGAAACGCTACTACGCCCGCGAGAGCATGGCCTACAGTATGGTCGATGGTAATCCCGACCGCGGACGGTTCCCAATCCTCGGCTCACAGGCTGATCCGGACGTATTGTTACGCAAAGCACCCATCACCGTCGGCGATTCCGACACGGTGAAACGAGAGCAGGAAGCCATGGCGTGGACGGCGAGCAATTACGTGGCGGGGTTTAATTCCATCTGGAATTCAGGTTTCCACGCCCCGGTCGCTGGTCGCTATCGGATGTGGTTCAGCGGCTATACGGTTTGGGTTGGTCCCAATGGAATCCGCACTCCCACCCTCTCCTTTATCGGGAAGACGAGCAAAGATGGCGGTGACTCAAACCACCTCGCCGTGGTGCCGCCCGAATGGCATCGCCCGAATTATTTCGACGTGTCCCGCGGACGGACAAATGAAGCGATCGCGGTATATGCGAGGGGCGGCGCCAGTAATCGGCTGCTTGGAGGATTTGACCTCACAGCTGACCCATCGACTGGCGAGCTGGGGGAAATGTGGCTCGAGGCCAACGAGTCGGTTGCGACCGACGCCACTCGTTTCTTCCGGTCACGCCCGGGAATGACGACGATCGATTCTTATACGAACCCGCTTGCGCGACCGGATGGCATGCCGGGGGTGGCATTTCGCTGGATGGAAGTTGAAGGTCCGCTCTACGACGAAAAATCGCTGGCGGGATACGAACTCCTCTTCGGTGATCTGCCGATGAAGCGAGTGGAGAAGGGTGACGCTGGCGTCGAAATCGACGCGGTACAGTCCGCTCCTCCGTCCGCGACCGACCGGGGTCAAGGTGGAGGCCGCAGAGGCAATACCACTCCCCAGTCGATTCCCGAAGACGCCAGCCTGCAATTTCGCGCCGCGATTGCCGCTCGGGTGAGCGGTCCGGGAAATGCGAATCGGGCGGGAGCGGGCGCGCCCGCCGGCCTTCGTCCAGTCACCGTCGAAGTGGAATCGGCCCACCCGATCCAGGATGCCGAACGACTGCTTCGAGGGTTTTTGCGCCGCGTCTATCGACGTCCCGTAAAAGAGGAGGACGTAGCCTTGTTTCTCGATCTAATTAAAAGTCGGTTGGATGCCGGCACCGGCTTCGCCAGTGCAATGTTGACGGGCTACACGGCGGTCCTCGCCTCCCCGGAATTTCTATTCTTGGACGAAAAGCCCGGTCAGTTGGACGGAACTGCACTGGCGACGCGGCTGGCCGTATTCCTCTGGAATTCCGTTCCGGACGAGGCGTTGCGCGCACGTGCGGAAAGCGGCGACCTGGATCGGCCGGATGTCTTGCGATCCGAAGTGGATCGTTTGTTGGCGGATCCCCGCTCTCAGCGATTCGTGAATTCCTTCCTGGATTATTGGCTCGAACTTCGGCGGATCGAGGACACCACGCCATCCACGACTCTCTACAATGACTACTATCTCGATGATTCGCTCGTGGAAGCCTCGGTGGCCGAGACCAGGTTGTTTTTCACGGAACTGGTGATGCGCGATCGGCCGGCCCGAAACGTGATCGATTCGGATTTCACCTATGTGAACGGCCGGCTCGCCACTCATTACGATCTTCCGGGAATCGAAGGCTATGCGATGCGCCGCGTTGACTTGCCGAAAGACAGTGTTCGCGGCGGATTCATGACCCAGGCGAGCATTTTGAAAGTCACCGCAAACGGTACCACCACCTCCCCGATCCTGCGCGGTAAATGGATCAGTGAACGGATCATGGGCTTTGAGATCCCACCGCCGCCCCCGGGAACCCCCGCGGTGGAACCGGATATCCGCGGTGCCGTTACGATCCGGCAGCAATTGGACAAGCATCGTGCGGATGCCAGTTGCGCCTCGTGCCACCGGAATATCGATCCACCTGGTTTCGCCTTGGAGAGCTTCGATGTCATGGGTGGCTTGCGGGAAAAGTATCGGGCTGAATCGAAGCTCGCGCCGCCGGTACCAGGCGTCGGCAAGAACGGATGGCCTTTTGCTTTTCACTACGCTCAGCCGGTCGACGCAACCGGCCAGCTCGCAGATGGCCGGTCGTTTGAAGACATTCGTGGCCTAAAGAAATTGTTGCTGGCCGATGAAACCCAAATTGCCCGCAATCTGACGAACCACCTGGCGGTGTACGCCACCGGGGCGCGAGTACGGTTCAGTGATCGAACCAAAATCGATCGGATCGTAGCCGCGTGTGCTTCGAATCATTACGGTGTGCAGAGTCTGATTCATGAGCTCGTGCAGAGTGACCTGTTCCGCAGGAAGTGAGAATCCTCCATGACCACCCTGCTCAAAATTTGGCTCCGGTACCTTGGTTTCTTGGCGGCATCATTGGCATCTGCTGGCACGCCTCCGGAAGAAATGGCGGGAGCCGTCGCGCCCGTGGAGCACACGACCGAACAAAAAGCCTTGCTCAAGGCCCTTGATGACCAACTGACGCAGTTTGAGGCGTTGTTAACCAAGGACGAAAACTTGTCCCATGCCGCAACCGTCAAAGCGAATCTCGCGACATTGAAACAACGACGCGACGCTTTCAAACGGGTCACCTTTGATTCGGGTAAATACGACGAGCTGCGTTTCGATCTCAATGTCGCTTATCAGCGGCTTCACTTGTGGCTGGCTCCTTCGGTCCCTTCGAAAACGGCACCAAAAGAAAGTGCTCAGTCCTCCAAAACCCGCTGAGGAATAAATTCATGAACCCAAAATCTTCCGCATACGGGCCGTATATCACCACCCGTCAGCCCATGTCCCGGCGTCATTTTCTCCGGGGCGCTGGAGGCATTGTGCTCGCACTTCCGCTTCTCGACGTGATGCGGCCGGTCTGGAGTCACGCGGCGAACTCTTCTTCGCCGTTGGCACCCGGCGCGAAGCCACGCCGGTTTCTGGCCATCAACAACAACCTCGGTTTCATTCCAGGAAATTTTTTTCCGGAAGGAAATGAGAGGGACTACAAGCCCTCTCCCTATCTCCAGTATCTTCAAGAACACCGCAAGGACTTCACCGTGTTTAGCGGGGTCTCTTATCCCAATGTGGACGGCGGCCACCCGGCAGAAGTTTGTTTCCTCACGGGCGCACCGCACCCTGGAAGTGGCTCATTTCGGAACACCATCTCGTTGGATCAGTATTTTGCCGAGCAGATGGGAACGTTGACTCGTTTTCCCTCGATCACGCTCTCGGTTAATACCCGCGCCAAAAGTCTCTCCTACACCGGCAGCGGAGTGGCGATTCCGCCCGAGGACAAGGCGGCGCAAGTTTTCAAGCAGCTCTTCATGCAGGGCAACGAGGCCGAAGTTCAAACCAATCTGCGCAAGCTTCAGGCTGGCCAGAGCATCCTTGACGCCGTCGCCTCCCAAGCCAAACGCCTGGAGCAAGGGCTGACCGCGGCGGATCGCGATCGGGTTGACCAATACTTCACGAGTGTCCGGGCACTCGAAGTGCGGCTCAAGGCCTCCGAGGGCTGGGAGCACAAACCAAAGCCGAAGGTCACTGTCTCAGCGCCGATCGATCCCGCCAGCCCCGCGGCGTATATGGAAAAGGTAAAGGTAATGTACGATCTTGCCCGGCTGGCCCTGCAAACCGACTCCACCCGCAACATCACCCTGATGCTCGACAGCGTCGCGACACCTGTGGTCGAAGGAATTCCCGACACCACCATCACCGAGACCTACCACAACCTTTCGCATCACGGGAAAGCGGATGAGAAACTCGCGCAGCTGAAGGCACTCGACCTGGGCCACATGAAGCTTCTCGCGAACATGCTCGCCGAGTTCAAATCGGCGAGCGAAGGCGAAGACACTCTCCTCGACCGCACGATGATTTATTACGGTTCGCACTTTGGGGACGCCAATCAGCATACGTGCTTCAATATGCCCGCGCTACTGGCCGGAGGCGGATTCAGGCATGGCCAGCACCTCGCGTTCGACCGGGATCCCAACCGAAACTACAACCTCTCAAATGTATTCGTGTCCATGGCCCAACGAATGGGGATCGACGCCGGCAATTTTGCGTCCGGCACCGGTACGCTGCGCGGCTTGGAAATGACCTAAAACCCTCGCGGGTTGTCTCCAATCTTGGCGAATCCGCGCGGATGAGGTTGTCATGCACCGCGTAGGAAGCGGTCGTGGGCCGCATCATTGAAAGCGTCTCGGCGACCCTACCGCCCGCCCCGATGCTGAAT
>JBDSSU010000053.1:0-17037 GCA_039928635.1 Opitutaceae bacterium
GCGCCGGCGGCAACCCGCCTCGATCTCTGTTCACGAGGAAACAGCCCCCAAACCACCTGACCAAGCCCGCGTTTGCGTCATTGCCTCCACCGCCGCGGTCGGCGCCGCGGTCGCACGTAACCGCGCGAAGCGCCGGTTAAGGGAAATTTTCCGGCATCATCAAACGCAGGTGCCCGTGGACTGCGACCTCCTGCTGATCGCCCGCGCCGCCTTGCTCAACTGGCCTTATGTTGAGCTCGAGAAAAAGTTCTCGGAGGCATGCGGTCACATTTCGTCGCAGTCGCAATCGCAGTCGGAACGAAAATGACGTCACCGATGCCTTCCACGGTAATTGCGCCCAACGTTCAATCGCAGGATCTGGGGAGCGTCGCGCCCCGCTTCAGCTTGGGATCACGGCAAAGGACCGCCGGCGCTTCGCTCTGGGTGCGGATACCGGCGCTCGTCCTCGTTGGGATGATTCGCCTTTACCAACGCGTCTTCTCGCCGGTGCTCCCCGCGCTTTTCGGACCGACCTGCGGGTGTCGCTTCGCCCCGAGTTGCTCTCATTTCGCAGCGGAAGCGGTGCTGACCCACGGCGCGATCCGGGGGGGCTGGCTCGCACTCTGGCGGCTGGCTCGTTGTAACCCGTGGCACGCGGGCGGTTTTGATCCCGTCCCCGCGCCTCGCTGCACCCGTCTTTCCTCTCCCTCCGCCACGTCGGAGTCCTAGTCTCTCGCTCTTTCTTCATGGACAAAAAGAATACTGTCATCGGCGTACTGCTCCTCGCGGGAGCTTTCGTCGCCCTTTATCTCACCCCAAAACCCCCGCAGCCCCCGCCAAGACCCCCGGGTGCTGCGGTCCCGGCGGCGACCACCCCGACGGCCCCGGTCAGTCCCTCGCTCTCACCCGCTTCCCCCAACGTCGAGCGGGCCTTCGAAACCGCGACCCAGGCACCGGTTGCCAGCGCCACGCTGACCACGCTGTCAAACGACTACATCGAGGTTCATTTCACCAATCTCGGTGGCGCTATCCATGACGTCGCCTTGAAGAAATATCCGGCGGTGCAGGGAAAACCCGAGGCGTACATTTTCAACGGCCTGCATGCCGACCCCATGTTGGCTTTGATCGATTTCCCCGGCGTCCGGCGGGACACCGCTTTCGAGCTGGTGAGCGCCGCCGCCAACGAGGTCGTGTATCGCGCCGTGCTGAACGGCGAACTTGAGATCACTCGCCACTATATCGTCGCCTCCAACGACGGCAAAAACACTGATCGTTACCAACTCCGGCACGAGACGACTTTTCGCAATGTCGGTGAGAGGTCGATCCCTGCGCAGCGGTTGGCGCTGACCTTGGGAACCGTGGCTCCCGCGAATCGTTTTGATACTGGCGCCTACACCACCACGGGCTACTCCACCAACGGCAAACAGAAGTTCATCATGCGCGCCTCCCTCGATTCCAGCCGGGGATTCTTCGGAACGGGGATCGGCGCGCACGGGGCAAGGCCTCCGGTTACCAATCTCGAACCCATGACGTGGACCACGGTGAAGAACCAGTTCTTCGCCGCGATTCTGGCGCCCGACGAACCCGCGACAGGATTGATCACGGGCCGGGTCAAAATCCGCGACCCACTTCCTTCCGAGGATGAAAACCACGCTTACGGCATCAGCGGCGTCACTCAGTTTGACCTGAAAGCCATCGAACCGCGGGGCGAGACAAAACTGGGGATGAATTTCTACGTGGGCCCCAAGGAATATGACCGCCTGTCGGATGTCGAAGTGTTCAAGGCGGGCCAGGACAAGGTTATGGAATTCGGTTTCTTCAAATTCTTCAGCCAGCTGCTGAACAAGATGATGACTTGGGCCCATGGGTTCGTCGGCAACTGGGGCGTGGCCGTCATCCTCACCACCTTGACGCTGAAAATCGCGACGCTCCCGCTGACCCTGAAGGCTTCAAAGTCGATGAAGCGGATGCAGAAGCTCGCTCCGGAGATGAAGATCATCCGCGAGAAGTATAAAGACAGCCCGCAGAAGCAGCAGAGCGCGATGATGGAGCTGTACAAGCAGCACAAGGTGAACCCGCTCGGCGGCTGCATCCCGATGCTCCTGCCCATGCCGTTCTTCTTTGGGTTCTACACCATGCTCCAAAGCACCGCCGAGTTGCGGTTCGCGCCGTTCTTGTGGGCGCCCGATTTATCGGCACCCGATACCGTCGGCCATATCCTCGGCGTTCCGATCAACATTCTCCCGCTGCTGCTGGGCGCCACCACGTTCCTGCAGATGCACCTTACGCCGGTGGTCAACATGGATAAGACCCAGGCCGCGATGATGAAGTTCACCCCGCTTATCTTCCTCGTCATCTGCTACAACTTCTCCTGCGCCCTCTCGCTCTACTCGACCGTCAACGGCCTCTTCACCATCGTGCAGCAGCTCTACATCAACCGGATGAAAGACGACGGCGACCCGACTCCGGCAATCAACGACCGCCTGAAGAACGTCACGCCCGCGAAGAAGAAGAAGTGAATCGGCCCAGAAGAGGAGGAAGCCAGATGCCAGAAACCAGCTTCCAACCGCAATCTCTCCGATCCCATCTGCTGGCTTCCGACATCTGACATCTGACTTCTTTCCGCCTGATTCCGACTCCCCATGGCCGGCCATAACAAGTGGTCTAAAGTTAAGCGCGCGAAAGCGGTCACGGACTCGCGCCGCGGAAAAGTCTTCTCCCGTCTTTCGCGCGAAATCACCGTCTCAGCCAAAGCGGGCGGCGGCGACCCTCACGGTAACGCCCGGCTGCGCACGCTTCTTTTCAAGGCGCGCGAAGCCAACATGCCGGTGGAGAATGTCGACCGCGCCATCAAGAAAGGCACCGGCGAACTCCCAGGCGCCGTCTTCGAAGAAATCACCTACGAAGCCTACGGCCCGGGCGGGGTCGCATTCGTTTTAACGATCACCACGGACAATAAAAACCGCGCCGCCGCCGACGTGCGCAGCGTCTTCAACGAATACGGCGGCAACCTCGCGGGGACGGGCGCGGTGATGTTCCAGTTCCTGCACGCCGGACAGTTCCTCATCGCAAAAGAGGCGACGACCGAGGACGGGTTGCTGGAAATTTCCCTGGAGGCCGGCGCGGACGATGTCATCACGACGCCCGAAGGCTTCGAGGTCCGCTGCAACATCCACGCCTTCGACAAGGTCGCGCACGTGCTCGAAGAAAAAGGCCTGAAGCCCGCCAGCGCCGAGATCGCCTACATCCCCACGAGCACCGTGCCCGTGACCGACGTGAAAACCGCGCAAGCGATCGTGAAGCTCCACGACGCCCTCGAAGAACTCGACGACGTGCAGCACGTCTTCTCCAACGAGGAGCTCGACGAAGCGACGAGCGCCGCGGCGCCGACGTAAGGAGCATCCCTTGGGCTTGTGAGTCGCTCTCACACTGGCTTGCGTCCGCGAATTGACAGAGCGAAGTTCCGACATGGTTCACGGGGCAAAATTGTCGGAGCTGATTGTCTACTTGGGAGCGCATCCCAAAGTGACGAATCTTGGCCTGACCAAATTGTGGAAACTCATTTTCTTCGTCGACGCGAAGTCAGTGCGGGATTTGGGCGCGCCGCTCACGGGCTCGGAGTTCATCAAGTATGCGCACGGCCCGGTGCCGAGCCGGGGAGAAAAGCAATTGCGGCAGCTCGTGCGGGACGGCGATGTGACGACGACCCCGCGCGCCATCGGCGGCAAGACGCTCAACGAAGTCAAAGCTGCGCGCGCGGCCGACCTCTCGGTTTTCTCGCCAGAGGAAAAAGACCTCGTCGACGGGGTTTGCGCCGAGTTGGGCCGGAAGAGTGCAGCGGCTCTCTCCGATTTGAGCCACCAAGAGCCGGCGTGGCACTACGCCGAGATGATGGGTAAGCTGTCGCCCGAGCTGATCGCCTACGGAGTCAAAGAGGACGCGGATGGTTTGTGAGCGATGGACGTCCGGTTCCATTGCTCAAAGCGGGTGCGGAATTCGGGAAAGAAAGCGAAGCATCGTGTATTCGATGCGTGCCCGACAGTGTGTCTGGTGCTGCGACAACATCCGTTCTACGGCGAATCCATCCCCGGATTTCACGACCTTCGGAAAATGAGAATGCGGGTGCCGGGTTACAATGTCGGCAAGCGTGACGGCTATCGGCTGATCTATCGCGCCAAGGAAATGGACCAAGCCATCCACATCGTCTTTCTGGAAACTTACTCGAAGAACGAGTGCTCGGACCTGACGCACGCGGAATACAAGATTCTCATCGGCGAGTCGGAGGCGATCCTCTCGCAGCCGCTGCTGTACGACTGGACGTGAAGTCGGCGGGTCTTCACGGGAAACTCCACCGCGCTCTTCCGTTTTCGCCTTGGTTCTCATCACGTCCTGCGGCTAGCTGGCGTACTCCCGCATGTCCGATCCCCGCACCGCGCCACTCGCCGCCTTCGCCCAGTGGGCCCGGCGCACATCACCGGCGATGAAAAAGGCCAGGCCCAAATCTTCCTCGACCGGCTGTTCATCGCGTTCGGTCACGACGGATCACTTGATCTCGGAGGTGAGCCGGAATTCCGCATTCGCAAGGCTGCGCAGGATGGCGGCGGTACCAGCTTCGCCGACTTTGTCTGGAAGCCCGTCGTTCTGATCGAAATGAAGAAGCGCGGGGAAAAACTCTCCCGCCACTACCGCCAAGCCTTCGACTATTGGACGCGCCTCGTGCCCGGTCGCCCGCGCTACGTCGTGCTCTGCAATTTCGACGAGTTCCATATCTACGATTTTGAAACGCAGATGGATTCGCCGGTCGGCCGTGTCGCACTCGCCGATCTGCCTGTCGCCTACGGTCCGCTCGCCTTTCTTTTTCCCGGCCAACCCACGCCCATCTTCACCGACGACCACGTCGCCGTCACCCGCGAAGCCGCCGCCAAACTCGCCCGCTGTTTCAACAAGCTCATCAAACGCGGCGTTCCCCGCCCGCTCGCCCAACGCTTCACACTCCAGATGCTCGTCGCGTTCTTCGCCGAGGACATCGGCCTGCTCGAAAAATATTTTGTCACCCGCTTGCTCGACGAATGCGTGGACGCCACCGCGTTCGACCTCCTCGACGGGCTCTTCAAGGCGATGAACAACCCCGACGGCAGGCGCGGCGGCCGCTTCAAGGGCGTGCCTTATTTCAACGGCGGCCTCTTCGCCGAGCCCGCGCCCATCGAACTCGGCGGCCCCGAGATCGTCCTCCTCCGCGAATGCGCCGCCAGCGACTGGTCAAAGGTCCAGCCCGAGATTTTCGACACCGTCTTCGAGCAGACCCTCGACCACGACGAGCGCCACGCCTCGCGCGCGCACTTCACGCATCCCGCCGACATCATGAAGATCATCGGCCCCACCATCGCGGAGCCGTGGCGCGAGCAGATCGAGGGCGCGAAGACCGCCAAGCGTCTCGGCGAACTCCTCCACCGCATCCAGCATTTCCACGTGCTCGATCCCGCCTGCGGCAGCGGCAACTTTCTCTACCTCGCCTACCGCGAATTGAAACGTCTCGAAGCCCGCATCTACGAAAAACTCGAAGGCTTTTCCTCAAAGGCCGAAGGCGGCCAGATGCGGATGTCCTATCTCTCCGCCCAGAATTTCCACGGCCTCGACATTAACCCTTTCGCCATCGAACTCGCCAAGGTCACCATGATGCTCGCCCGTAAGCTCGCCATCGACGAGCTGCACATCACCGAGCCCGCGCTCCCACTCGACAACCTCGACACCCAATTCCGCTGCGCTGACGCGCTCGTAAGCGCCGGCCCCGACGGCGCCTTCATTCAGACGCCGTGGCCCGCCGCCGACGTCATTATCGGAAACCCGCCGTTTCTCGGCGCGAAAATCCTGAAACCCGAACTCGGTCCCGACTACGTCAACCGCGTCCGCGCCCTCTACCCCGAGGTGCCGGGCATGGCCGACTTCTGCGTTTACTGGATTCACCGCGCGCATCGTCACCTCGCGCTCTGCACCGCCGGCGATCCCGTGGCCGGCCGCGCCGGCCTCGTCGGCACACAGAACATCCGCAACAACGCCTCCCGTATCGGCGGCCTGGATCACGTCGTCCGCGACGGCACGATTATCGAGGCCGTGGACAACCAACCGTGGAGCGGCGAGGCCAACGTCCACGTCTCCATCGCCAACTGGGTGAAAACGCAGGACCCGCTGCTCCTGCCCGCGAAACGCCGCCTCTGGTCGAAGGTGGAATCGAAGATCGGGAAGCCGCGTCGGAAACGCACCAGCGGCCCGGCGTCGAAGCAGTTCGATTTGAGCTTCCGCGATGTGGAGCGGATCAACTCGGCCCTCTCCGACAAAATCGACGTGAGCGGCGCCGGTCCGCTCCTCTGCAACACCGACCCTCAGCGCTGCTTCAATGGCCAGATGCTTGGCCATCCAGGTTTTCTTCTCAGTGCCGAGCAACGTGCACAAATTGTCGCCGGCGATCTGCGTTCGGCCGAAGTTATTCACCCTTATCTCAACGGCGTTGAAGTGCTGATGATCGGTGGCAAGGGCCGGCGCTTCGTTCTCGTTTTTGGGCATCGCGATCAGCTCGCGGCAGCGAGTTATGCTGGAGCATTTGCATGGGTACGCGACCGCGTGCTGCCTGACCGGGAGAAAGCCGCAGAAGAAGGCAAAGATGCTAACGGCAAACTACGTCCGCATCACAAAGCGTTTCTCTCACACTGGTGGCGGCTCGGCTTCGGCCGTCCGGAAATGCTCTCCGTCATCACGCCGTTGCCGCGCTACCTCGCGTGTGCTTACGTTACGAAGCGTCCGGTATTTCTCTTCATCTCCACCGCATTTCGCCCGAGCAATCTCATCCAAGTTTTCGGTTTCGCCGACGACTACAGTTTCGGCGTGCTCCAGTCGCACGCGCACTGGCTCTGGTTTATCACCAAGTGCGGCAAGATGACCGAAAGACCCCGTTACGGTGCTGAGTCCGTCTTCGACACCTTCCCCTGGCCGCAGTCGCCCGATGCGAAAGCCGTCCGCGCCGTCGCCGCTGCCGGTCGTGAAGTGCGGCGCATCCGCGCGGAGACCCTGCCCACGCTCACCGGCGGACTGCGCGCGCTCTACCGCACGCTCGAACTCCCCGGCGCGAATCCGCTCAAGACCGCCCACGCCGCGCTCGATGAAGCCGTGCTCGCCGCCTACGGCTTCAGACCTCCTCGCCCAACTCCTCGCGCTCAACCAACTCGTGGCCACGCAAATCGAGCGCGGCGAATCGGTCACGGCCCCCGGAATTCCCGCCAGCTTCCGTGACCCCGCTGCACTGCTGACGGACTTCTGCATCCGCCCGTGACGCGTTGATCTTTTTGCCCGCCTCCGCCCGCGTCATAACTCCGGCTGAAACTTGCCTCGCATGCGCCCTGCTGGTTGCGTGCCCCACCGCATGACCGACGAGGCCGAAGTCACGAACACCCCTGACTCCACGCGCCATCTCGCGCCGGGGGAGGTCGGACTCGTGACGCCGCGCGACTTCGTTTACGCGCATCCGTTCACTTTCAAAAACGGTCAGACGATTCCGAGTTTCACGTTGCGCTACGAAACCTATGGAAAACTCAACGTCACGCGCGACAACGCCGTCGTCATCTGCCACGCGCTGAGCGGCGACCACCACTGTGCCGGCTGGCACTCGCCCACGGACCGGAAGCCGGGCTGGTGGAACAATCTCGTCGGCCCCGGCAAGGCCGTGGACACCAATCGCTTTTTCGTCATCTGCGCCAATGTCCTCGGCGGCTGCCAGGGCTCCACCGGACCGTCCTCGACCAACCATGCCACCGGCCGTCCTTATGCCGTGGAGTTTCCGTTCGTCACGATTTTGGACATGGTGCGGACGCAAAAACTTCTGCTCGATCATCTCGGGGTCAGCGAACTGCACGCGGTCATCGGCGGCTCGATGGGCGGCATGCTCGCGTTGCTTTTCGGCATCGAGTTCCCTCGCTACACGCGACGCGTGCTCGCGATGGCGACAACCGCCCGGGAAAGCGCGCAGGCGATCGCGTTCAACGAAGTCGGCCGGCAGGCCATCATGCAGGATCCGGCCTGGAACCACGGCGATTATCCGAAGGAGGGCGGACCCCGCGTGGGTCTCGCGATCGCGCGCATGATGGCGCACATCACGTACCTTTCCGATGCGAGCATGGACCGGAAATTCGGGCGGCGCCGCAAAGAGGGAGCCAACGCGGAAAGTTCTTCCTTCGACGTGCAGTTCGAGGTGGAAAGCTATCTCCGGCACCAAGGGCAGAGTTTCATCAATCGCTTCGACGCGAACTCCTATCTCTATATCACGCGCGCGCTCGACCAATTCGATCTCGCGCATGCCTACAGCACGCTCGAAACCGCGTTTGCTGCCGTGGATGCCGAAACCCTCGTGGTTGGCTTCACGAGCGACTGGCTGTTTCCACCCGAGCAGAATCGGCAAATCGCCCTCGCGCTCTTCCGCGCCGGTAAACGCGCCAGCTACGCGGAACTCTCAACCGACCTCGGTCACGACTCATTCCTGCTCGAGTCCGAAGAGCTCTACACTCTGGTCCGCGGATTTCTCGAGCGCGACCAGCCGCACGTGTTCGACTACGCGATTTGAAATTAACCACGGATGAACACGGATAAACACGGATCAAAATCCCGCGCCTTGCTCGAGCGGGCCTTATCCACTCCTCCTTTCGACCGGTCCGCGATCTGTGTCCCTCTGTGCCCATTCGTGGTTGAAAATAGTTTTAGCCGATCGACCCCATGACCAAGCTCGTCGTTAAGCGCACGGTGGACATGCAGATCATCGGGGATTGGGTGGAGCCCAACACCCGGGTGCTCGACCTCGGCTGTGGCGCAGGCGTTCTCCTCGACTACCTGATTCAAACCAAGAAGGTCTTTGGCATCGGCGTTGATCTCGATTTCAAGAAAATCACCGCGTGCGTCCGCCGCGGGGTAAATGGCTATCAAGGCGACATGACCGCTTTCATGCGCGCATTTCCGGAAAACTATTTCGACCGCGTGATCAGCTCGCGCACCATGCACGAACTCGACGATCCCACGACGGTGATCACGGAAGCGCTGCGGGTCGGGCGCACGCTCACCGTCGGTTTCGTGAATCACGGTTACTGGAAAAACCGTCTCGACCAACTCATTCGCGGCCGAAAAGTCCGCAACGAGGTCTACACCACCGAGTGGTTCGAGAGCCGCCCCGCGAATCCGCTCACGATCGCCGACTTCGAGCATTTCTGTGCGGTAAAAGGCATTCGCGTCGCCCGTCGCGCTTACCTTGCGGGCAACTGGCACACGCCGCGTCAGTCCCTGCCCAATATTCTCGCGGGTTACGCGCTCTACGATCTGACGCGCTAAGTCTCCCCTGGTCCACCGCCCGTCCAACCCACCCGCTCGTTTGCGGTCTGCCTGTTTTCGCCCACGGTTCGCCTTCACGTCTTTTGCCCTATGAAACTCCGTTTCCTTCTCGCCGCCCTCCTGCCCTTGACCGCCTTGATCGCCTCCGCGGAGGTCCCGCAACTCACCCCCGTCGAAGCCGCGAAGCTCGTCGCCGACGGCAAGGCGGTGCTCGTCGACGTGCGTGAAGCCGCGGAATGGGAGGAGACGGGTGTGGCGGCGCCGGCCGCGCTGCTGCCCATGAGCGATTTCAACGGCGACCAGAAACTCTGGAAACCTTTCCTGGAAAAAAACGCCGGCAAACAAATCATCCTCTACTGTCGTTCGGGTAATCGCTCCGGCCAGGTCGCCGCGAAGCTCTCTGCCGCCGGAAAGCCGGTGGCCAACGCCGGCGCCTTCAAGGACTGGTCAGCCGCCGGCCTGCCCACGCGACGCATCGAAAAGTAATCGCGACGCGGTCCGGCGAAGACTCGCGTCACCGCCGAGCAATTTGCTTGGCCCGCCGCCCGCAATCGGGCTTTGCTCCGCCCTGTGGCTGACCTTTTCGACTCCCCCGCGATCCCGCCCGAACTCCGGGACGCTTTGCATTTCTCACCGAACAACTCGCCGCTGCTCCAACACGTGGCCGAAATGGTTTTGAAGCGGGGCGCGTTCGCCGATGCCGAAGCCCTTTTCAAACGCACACTCGCGCTCGACAGCACCAACCACCCGGCCCGGCTCGGTCTCGCCTCGGCGTTTTTCCAGCAGGGGAAACACGGCGCCGCCCTCGTCATCGTGGAGGATTTGGTCAAGGCCCCGGGCGTGTCAGCGCGCGCCCTCCTGCTGCACGCCAGACTGGCGATGCACGCCGGTGAACCTCGGCTGGCGGCCCAACAATACCAGAAAGCACGCATCGCCGAACCGCTGCTCGTCGACCCCACGCTGGAACAGGAACTCGGCGCCCATCTTCCCCCTCGTCCCTCCCCTGTCCTGCCACCGCCGGCTCCCGTCGCTCCGGCCGGTGAAGAGCCCGACGCGAACGCGTTTCTCCACGACCACGAGGGCGACGGCGATGACGCCCCTTCCCATTCCGAACGCGAGCGTCTCCCCGCCGGCGATCTTCCAGCCGACAGCGACCTGGATCTCGAACGACCCAAGCTGGCGTTTGCGGACGTCGGCGGCATGGAGCGCGTGAAGGAGGAAGTGCGGATGAAAATCATCCTCCCGTTGCGCCAGCCGGAGTTGTTCAAGGCTTACGGAAAAAAAATCGGCGGCGGCATCCTCATGTACGGCCCGCCAGGTTGCGGGAAAACGTTTCTCGCCCGCGCCACCGCGGGAGAAGTCCAGGCGGGATTTCTCGCGGTTGGAATCAGTGACGTGCTCGACATGTGGATTGGGCAGAGCGAAAAAAATCTCCACGCCCTCTTCGAACAGGCGCGTTCCCACCGGCCGTGTGTGCTGTTCTTCGACGAGGTCGATGCCCTCGGGGCGAACCGTACCGACATGCTGAAAAGCGGCGGCCGACAAATCATCAATCAGTTCCTCAGCGAACTCGACGGCGTCTCTTCTTCCAATGAAGGCGTGCTCATCCTCGCCGCCACGAATGCTCCCTGGCATCTCGATCCCGCGTTCCGGCGGCCCGGGCGTTTCGATCGGATTCTCTTCGTGCCGCCTCCCGACCAGCCCGCGCGCGCGGCGATTCTGCGCTTGCTGCTCAAGGGAAAACCCGTCGCCGAAATCGATTTCGACGCCATCGCGAAAAAAACGGACGGCTATTCCGGCGCGGACTTGAAGGCGGTCATCGACGTCACGGTCGAAGACAAACTCCGGGACGCGATGCGCAGCGGTTCGGTGCAACCGCTGACCGGGCGCGACCTGTTGGAAGCGGTGAAACGCCACAAGCCGACCGTGCGCGACTGGTTTGAAACGGCGCGCAATCACGCGCTCTACGCGAATCAAAGCGGTCTCTACGACGACATCCTCGCGTATCTGAAGATCGCCAAATGAGCGTCCATCTGGCTCGCGCACGGCTGCTGCTCGCGCAATCCCGCCCGGCCGATGCGGAACGGGAAACCTTGCTCGCACTCGCGCAGCAACCCGACGACCCCGGCGCATTGGCCCTGCTCGCGCTCAGTCGCACCGACCAGCAGAAATACACGGCGGCGCTCGCGGCGGCCCGCTCCGCGGTCGGCCTCGCACCCGACGACGCGTATTTCCACTACGTTCATGGCTTCGTGCTGCACCGGCTCGATCAGAACAGCGAAGCCGTCCAGGCCGCTCAGGAAGCCCTTCGGCTGGCGCCCGACGAAGCGGATTATTTCTCCCTTCTCGCCGCGATCGAACTTTCACGTCGCAACTGGTCGCTCGCGTTGACGGCTTCCGAACAGGCGCTCGCGCTGAACCCCGAACACGTCAACGCCGCCAACCTCCGCGCCATGGCGCTGGTGCGTCTCGGCCGAAAAGAGGAAGCGACCGCGACGGTCGACCACGCCCTGCATCGCGCGCCGGAAAACGCGTTTTCCCACGCCAACCAAGGGTGGAATTGCCTGCACCGAAACGATCCCGCCCGCGCCCAGGATCACTTCCGCGAAGCGCTGCGGCTCGACCCCAATCTCGACTACGCGCGTGAAGGAATGCTCGAGGCGTTGAAAGCGACAAACCCGATCTATCGTGGGATGCTGGCATATTTCCTCTGGATGGGAGCGCTGAGCGGGAAACTGCAATGGGCGTTCATCCTCGGCACTTTCTTTGGCGTCAGGATGATCCGCGAGTTGGCGACCAAGCAGCCTCATCTCGGCGTGGTGCTTTGGCCGCTCCTGGTCCTGTTCTACGCGTTCATCTATCTTTCGTGGACCGCGATGCCGATGTTCAACTTCCTGTTGCGGTTCAACCGTTTTGGGCGGCATATCCTAACCCAGGATCAACGCGTCGCCACCAACTGGTTCGGCGCCTTCTTCCTGGGCGCGCTGGGGGCGCTGGTCTGGTGGCTCGCGACGAAGGACCCGTTGGCGCTGCTGGTATTGGTGGTCCTCACCGTGCTCTCCCTCTGCATTGCCGCGACGTTCGCGAAGTGCGGCCGGGCGCGAATGATTCTGGGAATCGCCACGGCGGTGCTCGCCGCGATTGGGGCCGGCGGAATCCTGCTTCTCGCCCTCGGCACCGAAGCGGGGTCGACACTGTTGTCAGCTTTTGTCTTCGGCTTCATTGGATTTCAAATCCTCGCGAACACCGTGCGCGGAAAGTAGCAAGGTAGCGTAGCGTAGGTTCGCAGGTGCGCTCGGGTGATTGGCGCCCGCCCCTCGCGCCGCCTCCTCAATGCCCCCGATCCCGCCACTGCTGAAGCCGCTGCGCATTGATCACGCAGATGCAGTCGGAGCCGTCCGCGGTGTGCAGCCAATGCGGTTCAAGGCTGGCGAATTCCTGATCCATGGCCGCACGCAGGCCACCGACTTCAATCAGCATGATCCCCTCCGGAGCGAGTCGCCGGCGTGATTGCCGCAGCAACTTGCGAATAATCACGAGGCCATCCGGGCCGCCGTCGAGCGACATGCGCGGCTCACGGTGAAATTCACCCGGTAACGTGTCGATGTGCGCGCTCGGCTCGTAAGGCGGATTGCTCAGAATCACCTCGTACGTCTGCTCGGGCACCGCATCGAAAACATCGCTCTGATGGAGCGTCACCCGCCGGGTGAGCCGGTGCTGGCGCAGGTTGATCTTGGCGACTTCGAGCGCATCGGGAGAGAGGTCGATCGCGTCGACCTGGGCGGTGGGAAAGTGCTCGCCCAGCAGGATCGCAAGACATCCCGAACCGGTGCAAACGTCGGCCACGTTGGCCACTTTCTCCGGGGCGGGCAGCCAGCTGTCGAGCTGTTGGGGAATGATCTCGAGAAAATAGCTGCGGGGGATGATCACGCGTTCGTCGACGTAAAATCGTTTTTCCCCGAGCCATGCCTCGCGGGTGAGATAGGCGGCGGGAATGCGCTCGATCACGCGGCGGCGCAGCATGGCTTCAATCTTCGTGCGTTGCGCGGTGGTGATTTTCTTTTCGAGCACCCGGGCATCGCTGTCCAACGGCAGCCCGACCGTGTGCAGCAACAGGTAAAGCGCTTCATCATGCGCGGACGTGGCGATCTGCCCGAGGGCGAGTTTCTCCTGCTCGTAGAGCCTGACCGCGTACTTCAGCCAGTCGCCAAGCGTGACGAGCTGCGCCGCCATCGCGAAGGATTCGCGCGGCTCCAAACTCATATCGCCCCGGCTTGAGCAATCCGCTGAAACAGCATCACGAAGGGGAGTTGCACGAGGCCGATCAGCACCGCCAAAACGCCACGAACAATCGGGATATTAATCGCCACCAAAAAGATCAGACTGCCCCACCGGGCGATTTGCCAGAAGCGCTCCTCTGAAATCACCCCGAGATGACGCAGCAGCATGCCGCCCGGAAACGGCGGCAGCGGAATGAAGTCGAGCACGATCAACATGGCGTTGATCTTAATCAGCGCCTCGACGATCTCGCCGACTTTATCGCTGTATCCGATACCGAATCCGCCCCCGACCGCTGCCAGCGTGGCCAGCAAAACGCTCATGATCGCGGGAGCGAATTGGGTGAACAGCATCCCGCGCTGCGGGTGCTCGAAATTCGCCTGGTTGATCGGCACGGGCTTGGTCCACGCGAGGAAAAAAACCACCCGGCCGAGATTCGGCTGCAGATAGAAAATGCTCAGCAGCGGCAGGATCACCGAACCAAACAGGTCCATGTGCACCAGCAGGTTTAAGCTCAGCCGGCCTTCCTCGCGCGGCGTGGGATCCCCGAGCCGGTCTGCGATCCACGCCTGCGCGTACGCCCGCAAACCCAGGCAGGCAATGAGCAGGACGTAGAAGAGTAAACCTGCCCGGAGAACTTCCGGCGTGAGACCAAGATCCATTCCCTACTTCTTCTCACTTTCCGCGAGCTGGGCAACGAGCTTTTGCTTCTGATTCTGCAAGCTTGGCTCGACAATCGCATCGAGGAGCGAACGGCAATGGTCGGGTTTGCCCAGCTTCAAAAAAATGTTCGCCGCGTGGAGCCGCATCGTTTGGCGTTCAACGTCGGTGGGAGCCTTCTCCTCCAACGCCGCCCACGCCCGCAGCGCCGCTTCCCAATCGGGCTTTTCCATATCGTAGAACGATTCGGCCTGGCGGTAGGCAAACTCGAAACGGTCCGGCGCGAGCTCGGTCGCAAGCTTGAAAGCGGTCTGAATTGCCTGATCCAAAGCCGCCCGGGTCCATTCTCCGCTTTTGATGAAATCGTCCCGGGCTTCCGTCAGCAGACTTCCCAGCTGGTAGTGGTAAAGCGGCTCGTTCGGCTTCAGTTTGATCGCGGCCAGGAAATAGTTAACGGCCTCGAGCGGCTTGCCTTCCTCGGCCAGATAGTTGCCGAGCTGGTTTTTCACGAAGGGAATGTCGGGATCGAGCTGGTTCGCTTTGAGCAACAGCGCGGCAGACTCCTTTCGCATGTCGATCTTCCCCAGCAGAGCGGCATACGCCGCGTAACCGGCGGCGAATTTCGGATTGTCCTGCAGCAGCCGTTCGAAAGCGCGACTGAGATCCTGCACCTGCGCGCGGAAACGCTGCGGCTCGAAGTCGTCATCCTTCGCTTTTCCCGCCTCGCCCAGGAGTGTCTGCTGCCGCTCGACGATCTGCTTGAGCGTCCGCTCGGCCAGCGTCTCGCTTTCCTCCGCGCGCACCAGCACCGCCCCCGCCAACAAACCGGTCAGAATAAGCAGCAACGATTTCATGCGTTCGACGTGCGACACTCTCATTTCTGCAATGTGCCCGCGCAAACTTTGAAGAACTGCTTCCAAAAATAAAGAAACCGCTCGCGCGTCCGCCATTCTCGCTAACCTGCCCTCATGCCCGCGCCACCGCTTAATTCCGCAGGGCCGATCTTCGGCCGGGGCGCGAATAACAATCCGCCGAACCGTTTCGAGCCGATCCTCCTCGCGCCCGATCCGGACTGCCCCGCCGAGGAACAGCCGCATCCCCAGACGCAGTTCATGGAGGACTCGAGCGAGTCGTTGCTCACGCAGAACGAAGGCCTTTCCTTGGTGTCCTTCGCGTCTTTCGCGAGAGCCGTTCGGTTTTCGACTCTCCTGCCGGATTCCTTGCTGCGCTGCTGATGAGCGGGATTGGAGTAGCACGGGCATCTTGCCCGTGTTCCGAACCCACGGGCAAGATGCCCGTGCCACTCAAACGGCCAACAGCTCTACCCAAGTTCATCGCCAATCGACCAAAGCAGCGGTGGTTCGCTTGCACCTCAGAATGGCAAACCGTTTGGCGCATGAAAGCGCCTTGGCAGTTCGGAATCACTCTGCGATGAACGCCCCCAACTTCTTCGTGAATCTTCTCGACCGGTATATTTTCAAAAGCGTGTTGCTGACGTGTATTGGGGCCGTCGCTTTGTTCGCGTTTGTCCTGATGCTCGGAAATGCCCTGAAGGAGCTGCTCGAACCCGTGCTCGCCGGGCAGCTTCCCTTGGACAGCACCTTGCGGCTCGTGCTGCTGCTGGTTCCGTTTGTCATCTCTTACGCCCTCCCGCTCGGGATGCTCACCGGTGTGCTGCTCACGCTGGGACGACTCTCGGCCGATAGTGAAATCACCGCCATGCGCGCTGCCGGGATGAGTCTCTCCCGGATTGCACGTCCGGTTCTGCTCCTCGGCGCCCTCGGTCTGGCGCTGGCGCTCTATGTGAACTTCGAGTCGATGCCATTCTCCCGGGTGGAGTATCACCGGCAATTCGCCGCGGCCATGCGTTCCAATCCGGTGGGATTTATCGTCCCGAAGACCCCCATCACCCGTTTCTCCGGGGTGATCATTTACGTGGGAGAGAAAGAATACGTGAGTGAGAAGGAGGGCACGGTGCTGCGCGACTTCTGGTTGTGGAAACTCGACAAAGTGGGGCGGGTGCAGCAATTCGTCCGCGCCGAAACCGGCAGCATTGCATTCGACGAGGCCAGCTCCGAGTTGGTGCTGTATCTCACCCGTGCCGTCGTTGAGTCGCGGGACGAAAAATCTCCCGAGAGTTTTGCGGAAGATGTGCCCATCGGCATCTCCGAGAAAATGGGCCCGTTCCGCCTTTCGATCGACCGCATCTTCGGTCGCGACACGCGGGAGCAGAGACTCGATTGGATGACGTACCGCCAGCTCCTGGCGGAGCAGGCGAGAGTTTCCGCCGAGGCTTTTACTCCCGAAACCGCCAAAGACCACGCGCGCACCGTGATGAAGGTGAAACTGACCGTGCAGGATAAAATCAACACGGCGCTGGCCGTCTTCTCGTTCGCGCTCGTGGGCGTGCCGTTGGGGATCCGGGTTTCACGTCGGGAAACTTCGGCCAATCTCGGCGTCGCCGTCATGCTGGCGCTGGGCTACTATTTCCTGACGGTCATGGTCGGCTGGCTCGATCGGCACCCCGAGTACCGCCCCGATCTGCTGCTCTGGATCCCGAATCTGGCGTTTATCGGACTCGGCCTCTGGCTCTTCGCGCGCATCGATCGGCGCTGAGCTTCCGATTTTTTATTCTGAAGCGCTACCAAACAACGGCTGGTTTGGTGGCCAGGGCGATGAACTTGCAGGAGCTGTCGGCCGTTTGAGTAGCACGGGCATCTTGCCCGTGGGCTCGGAACACGGGCAAGATGCCCGTGC
>JBDSSU010000054.1:0-3150 GCA_039928635.1 Opitutaceae bacterium
GAACCAGAGAAGAGCGAAGGCGCAGTCGAAGACCTCCCAGCATCCGCTGTCCCGAGTTTCCCCGAGACCGCTCCCGAAACCGAAGCTGCGGCGACCGCCGCCGCGGTTACCGGCGTTGCGGAGTCGAACGAGAAAGCGACCCACGGGCTAGCGGTTGCCAAAGCGGCATCACGGGCTCTGGGGAACCGAGCGGATCTGAAACCGACGTTACCTGCAGAGATGTCGCCGGCAGATTTTGCCGAAAGCGTCGAAGCCCCTGAAGCCACGCCAAACAGTTTGCGCGAGCTTCACTCGAAAAACTTTCTAAATACTTCAGGAGAGGAAGTTGCAAATCGGGACGAACGCCTTGGCACCAACGTTGCTATTCCGATCGCTCGAATGGCCTCGAACTCAACACCGCAAGTTTTGGATCACCTGTCTTCAGCAGACATGTCGTCTGGGCGCGGCGAAGGTTTTACGGCTCAGCTGGCGGCGTCTGATTTTTCTGCGCCGCAGGCGCGGGAGTTGAACGCCGCGCACCAAGCCGTTCACGCGGCGATGGAGGTGAGCGAGCGTTTCACGACCGCAAGTCAACGCGCGGTGAACCTGCAGTTTTCGGTGAAAGGCGAGGAGTTATCCGTGCGAGTCGAGATGCAGGATGGCCAGGTGCGAACGACGTTTCGCACCGCTTCCGCCGAGTTGCACACCGCTCTGGCGCAAGAGTGGCAGGTGCTCGCCGCGAGCAATGCCGCACGCGGACAGCGTTTTGCCGATCCGGTTTTTTCCGGTGGCGCCTCGGATTTCAATCAGGCTGACAACGGCGGAAACCCGGAAAATCAGCGCGGCCACGCCGCCGACCGATCCCGCGAAAATTTCGGCGCCGCCGTCCGCAGCGTTGTGCGAGGCGGCCCGGCTGCCGTCGACGCCGTGACCGTCCCAACCCGCCCAGTCGCCCCTTTAACTGCGCTCCGTCTGCACACGTTTGCCTAAACCACCATGCCCATCGCTCCCATTACTTCCGCCTCCAGCGCCCTGCTCGGGACCACCGATTCCTCCACGGCCGCGCGCGTACCCCAGCGGACGCTCGGCCAGGAGGATTTCCTGAAGCTGCTCGCGGTCCAATTTCAAAGTCAGGATCCGATGAAGCCGATGGAAGACACCGCCTTCATCGCGCAGATGGCGCAGTTCTCCTCGTTGCAGCAATCCCAGACGCTGGCCCAGCAGATGACGCAGATGCGCGGTAACCAGGATCTGGTCACCGCGAGCAATTACATCGGCCGGCAAGTGACAGTCGACGCCGGTAACGACGGCATCGTGAAGGGTAACGTCACGGGCGTCGAAATCACCGATGGCGTGCCGCGGCTCACGATCGGCGAGTTCACCTATCCGCTTTCGTCCGTGCTCTACGTTGGGCCCGGTGTTTCTGCTCCCACCACGTCGCCGGCTACGTCAGCCGCCAGTTAATCCAAGATTCAACTACCACCAACACTATGTCACTCATCGGCACCATGGGCAGCGGCATCAGCGCCCTCAAAACCTTCGTGAAGGGTCTCGAAGTCATCGGCAACAACATCGCCAACGTCAACACGACCGGCTTCAAGAGCGCGGACGCGAAATATTCCGACAGCTTCAGCAACATTCTGCAGCGCTCGGCCCCAACCCCTCCCGGTGGCGCGGGATCCAACACCGTGGCGATCCAGATCGGCACCGGCGTGACGCTGTCGGGCATCAGCACGAATTTTTCCCAGGGATCCCTTTCGAGCACCGGGAAATCAACCGACCTCGGAATCTCCGGCCCCGGTTTCTTCCGCGTGCGCGACGTGCCGAATGATCGCGAGTTTGTGACCCGCTCGGGTGATTTCCGCGTCGACGACCAGGGATACGTCGTCACGCAGCAAGGCTTCCGCCTCCAAGGTCTCTCGGACGGTGCCATCGCCTACTCGGCCACGAGTGTCGGCGGGGTTTTGACGTACACGCCAACCGTCACGAATCCCACCGCCGTGGGCGACATCCAGTTGACCGTCGCGCTTTCCGCCGGGTCAGGCCTGACCAATAACACCGGTGGCGCGTTCACGGACGCCCAAATGCAATCGGGCGCGCCGACGCTTCGTTCCTTCTCGATCGACCAGTACGGCAACGCCGTCGCTTTCATGTCTGACGGCAGCTCGTTCACCAAGGGCCAGGTTCTGCTCCAGGATTTCCGAGATCCCTCCGGTTTGACGAAGGAAGGCAACAATCTGTTCTCCGGCTTCGAAGCGGCCGGCGCGATTGGCGGCATCACGATGACGGGTGCAAACAACGGTGCGGGCACCAATGGGCTTGGACACATCCAGTCCGGCTCGCTGGAACTTTCGAACGTCGATCTCACCGAGCAGTTCTCGAGCTTGATCACAACGCAGCGCAGTTTTCAGGCGGGCTCCCGTCTGATCACCGTGTCTGACACGATTCTCGAAGACATCGTTAACTTGAAGCAGCGCTAAGCTAACATGGCCGCCGCGAAATCCGATTCTTCCACCACTCCCGCGACGCCGGTTCCCGCCGCCAAAGGCGAAGGTGCCGCGTCGGCGGCAGCTGCGGCGCCGCGCTCCGGAGGCGCCAAGGCGTGGCTTCCCGCCATCGTCGCGGTGGTCTTTGCCCCGGCCGCCACGTGGGCCGCGATGCAGTACGTTTTGCTCCCTCGCTTCCAAAAGCAGCTCGCGGCGACTCCCGTCGGTGAAACCGCCCCCGCGGAATCCGGCGGCCATGGCGGGCACGGCGGCAAAGAGGGCAAGGAAGGGAAAGATCACAGCGGGCCGAACTATGAATTTCAAAACGTCGTGGTGAATCTCGCCGGGACGATGGGCACGCGTTACCTCAAAACGAGCTTCCTCGTCACGGGGGCGGATCCCGCCATCAGATCCGTTTTCGAGGGTAGCAAGCCGCGTCTGACGGACATCACGCTCAATGTCCTTTCTTCGCTCACGTTGGCGGATCTTGAGGAGCCGGGAGCGAAGAATGTCATCCGGGAAAAACTCGTGGGAGCTTATAACCAGGCGCTCGGCCGCAAGGTGGCGGAGCAGGTCTATTTCTCGGATTTCGTGATTCAATGAAGACGGAAAGACCAAAGACCAGAGACCAAGGACTAGGGACCGCCATGCTTACGGTTCACCGCTATGTCCGTGGTTCGAAGTC
>JBDSSU010000055.1:0-15414 GCA_039928635.1 Opitutaceae bacterium
CCGCCGAGCCGGTCCGCCAGCGCGCCGCCGAAAGGCCGGCCCAGCGCGCCGACCAGCGTGCAGAAAGCGGCGACTTCGCCGGCCTGCACCGGCGCCAAGCCGAACTCGTCCTTGAAATAGATGGCAAATGCCGTCGCGAGTCCGACGAATCCGCCGAAGCTGATCGTGTAGAAGAAACAAAACCAGTGGGCGTCGCGTTCCCGGAGCAGCTGCACGTAATCCGACAGTTTCTTCTTTTTGAATTCGCCGGGCGGCTCCTTCGAGAAAATCGCGTACAGCACGAAAGCGACTCCCAGCGGAATCAGGGCCGCACCGAAAACCGACTGCCAGCCGAACGCGGCCGCAATGCGCGGCGCCGCGAGGTGGTCGATGACGACGCCGACGTTACCCGCGCCGGCCAGCCCGAGAACGACGCCCTGCATGTGCGGCGGATACCAGCGGCCCGACTGGGGCAGCGCGACGGCGAAACTGGCTCCCGCCAGTCCGAGCACGATGCCCAGCGCCAAGGCCTGGTTGAGCGACCCGATGCCCACTTTCCAGGCGACCAGCAGACCAGTCATGACGACCAACTGGGCAAGCATGCCGGTGGTCTTCGTGCCGATGCGATCAACGAGCAGGCTGAGGGCAATTCGGAGAACGGCACCGGCCAGAATGGGCGTCGAGACCATCAGAAACTTCTCCTGCGTGGAGAGTCCAAGCGAAGGAGCGATCATCGCCCCCAAGGCGCCCAGCATGGTCCAAACCATGAAGCTGACGTCGAAGTACAGAAACGAAGTCGCGAGGGTCGGCCAGTGCCCGGATTTTTTAAACTGGGATAAATTCATGCGTGAACGGGCTGGAGTTAGCACCGTTCACGCCAGCGGATGGATGAGGCCGATGAATTGTTTTGGGCCTCAGGATGATTTTAATTAATTGATGCGAGAGGAGAAGTCCGGGCGATTCAGAGATTTAGCGTGAGCTGAAGATAAGTGTAGTTGGCATCCTTCGAACCGACCGCGCTCAACGACTGCTTGATGTAGCGGCCTCGGAAATAGCGGCTGACGCCCAGCTCAACCTGGGTGGAGGGAGCCACGTGCCAGCTGCCGATGAGATCGATTTCTGTCCCGAGCGCTTTGCTGTAGCCCGGGTTGATCCGATAGCCTCCGCCGCTGCCGGCGGCGGCGCCGGTGAAGTTCCGCGGCACGCCGGCGACGTTGTACCAAAAGTCGGTCGTGCGGGCGAGAGCCTGCAGATGGACTTCGGCGGCAAGGCTGAGGTTCGCTTTCGGTTTCACGGCGTACGTGAACCGCAGGTCGTGCAGGTTCTGCAGACTGTTCAAATCCATGTAACCGTAGAAGAGATGCGTGGTGGCGAAAAGGTTTTGGAACGTGCCGCTTTTGCCATCGGCCGAGTTTTTGTCACCGGAGGCATAGCTGTAGAGAACGCCCACCCGGGGTTGCCAGGCGTGTTCAGTCCACGTGTAGCCGCCTTGAACGACGATCGCATGGGCGTGGTGGTCGAGCCGGGGGGCGGCGAGTGCGGCGGCGACGGTGGTGGCGGGGAAAACCGCCGTGCGGTTTCCGAACTGGTACATCGCTTCGACGCCGTAGTCCCAGGCGTTATAGGCGAGCGGCTTGGATTTGATGCGCAAACCCGCGGTGTACAGATCCTGCGGGGCCGGGAAGCGGAACGGGGCCGCGACGCCGCTCCAATGGTCGGTCACGATGCCACGGCCGACGTTACGGGCGTAGAGATGGGCCTCCACGATTTCCTTGGATGAGAGCTTCGGAAAATTGAAGTACGCTCCGGAAAACCGATCCTGCGAGTTGGATTTGTTCAGATTATTGTGGTCGTTGTAAACGAGGCCGCCGGTGAAGACATCGACTCCGAAGATTGGATTCTGCCACCGGATTTTCGCCGCGTCGAAGGTGCGCGCGTTGTTGTTCCAGCGGAGAGGGCCGAGCAGGCGCTGGTCGCCGTAGGCGAGTTCCTGCCGGCCAAGTTTCAGCGAAACCGGGAATTCCTTGTGATTGCCGATGAAGACGAACGCCTGATGAACGTCGATTGGTCCGTCGCGCTCCGCGAGTCCCTTGCCGGCACCGGCGGCGGCGTAACGCTCGTCGTTGAGGGAGTAGCTCGAGCGCCCCTCGAGGGTGGCGCCGAACATTTTCCCAATGTAGGCCACGCGGGGCATCACGCGGGTAAGGGTGTAGGAGTTGTTGTTGTCGTCCTGCGGGCGGGTCGAAAAATCCCAGTTGGAGCCGATGTCGGTGAAGCCGGCGTCATCCTTGATCTCCTGGCGGGCGCGCACGTTCACGCCAATGTCCCACGCGCTCAGATAAACATCGGCGGAGCGAAGGCGTTCGTTGACGAATCCAGGAAACGGACGCGCCGGCGTGGACGGCACGTACTGGGCGTGGGCCGACGGGAACGCAGCGCACGAGAGGAGGGAGAGAAAGGACAGCAATTTCATTTGGCGTGGAGGTGAGGACGAGTCGAAGGAGAGAGGTCAGGCGGTGGGAGCCATGGCGCGCAGGAAGCGATCGAGCCCGGAGGCGGACGGTTTTGCCGCGGCGGGTGAGGGGCGGGTCGGAGGGGGCGTGTCGGCACGGGGCGCGGGGCGGACGTGCGAGCGCTCCTCGAGGAAGCCGATCAGCTCTTCACGCAGCCGGTAATATTCCGGATCCTCCAGCAGTTGTTTGCGGGAGCGGGGGCGCGGGAATTTCACTTCGAGGATTTCGCCGACGGTCGCGGCGGGGCCGTTCGTCATCATCACCACGCGATCCGAAAGAAAGAGCGCCTCGTCGACATCGTGCGTGACCATGAGCGCGGTCTTCTGGTCCCGTTGCCAGAGATCGATCAGGACTTCCTGCAGCTCCACGCGGGTCAACGAGTCGAGCATGCCGAACGGCTCGTCGAGCAGCAGCATCTTCGGTGAGAGCGCGAACGCGCGGGCGATGCCACAACGCTGCCGCATGCCCTGCGAGAGCTCGGCCGGTTTTTTATGCATCGCATCCGCGAGCCCAACCAGCGTGAGGTAATACTCTGCGATCTGCCGGCGTTCCTCGGCGGCTGCGGTGTAGTACACCTGATCCACTCCGAGCATCACGTTTTCGAAAGCGGTTAACCACGGCAGCAGGCATGGCGCCTGAAACACGACACCGCGATCCGGGCCGGCGCCGACCACTTCCTTGCCGGCGAGAATCACGCCCCCGGCCGTGACGTCGGTGAGTCCAGCGACCATCGAGAGCACGGTCGATTTCCCACAGCCGGAATGGCCGATGAGCGTGATGAACTCACCTTTCTCGATCCGGAGATCGAAATCTTCCACGATGACGGCGGGCCCTTTCGGCGTTTCGTAAGTTTTTCCGAGACGGGAGATCTCAATGAAAGAGGACATGGGATTATAAACCGACGGTGATTGATTCCTTCTTGAGCTCGTGGGGACGCAGAGGACGCGTACGGGACGTCCGCGGGAGATCCAAGTCCTCCGGCAGAATGTCGGGAAGGATAAGTTTTTTGGTTACGGTCGAGCGGCGGCGCGCGTTGTAGCCGAGGAGCTCGTTGATGATGTGCGCGCGCAAACGTTGGAATTCCGGATGGTGGTTGAGGGCCTTGCGGTCGCGCGGCCGTGCCAGGGTGACCGCGACGGAGGGGCCGAGCGTCGCCCCGGGGCCAGGCGTCAGGGGGATCACGCGGTCGGCGAGCAGCAGGGCCTCGTCGACGTCGTTCGTGATCATGACCACCGTCTTTTTATCCTTTTCCCAGATGCGTTCGAATTCGTCCTGAAGCGTGGCTCGCGTGAGTGCGTCCAGCGCGGAAAGCGGTTCGTCGAGCAGGAGAATCTGAGGGTCCATCGCGAGCGCGCGCGCTACGGAAACTCGCTGGCGCATGCCACCGGAGAGTTCGCGCGGCACTTTGTTGCGCGCGGGCGTGAGATTGACGGTGGCAATCGCGGTCTCGACCAGCTGGCGACGTTTCTCGGCGGAGTGGTTCGGAAAAACCTGGTCGACTGCCAGCGCGATGTTTTCGAACACCGTCAGCCAGGGCAGGAGCGAATAGTTCTGGAACACCACGCCGCGGTCGGGGCCGGGTGCGGTGATTTCCAAATCGTTCAACTTCACCGTGCCGGAATCCGGCTGCGTCAGGCCGGAGATAAGCGAGATCAACGTGGTCTTCCCGGAGCCCGAGTATCCGACGATCGCCACAAATTCGCCGCGCTCGATCGAGAGATTGACGCCGTGCAGCACGGGCGGACCGCCGAAACCTTTGGACACGTTGTTGAGTTCGAGGAAGGCCATGGCGGGTTCAGACGGATTTGAAACGGCGCTCCACGAGTCCCATCAGGCGGTCGAGGCCGAAGCCGACCAGCCCGATGACGATGATCGAGAGAATGATGTGCTCGTAGATGAGCGCGTTGTATTCCTGCCACAGGAAGCCGCCGACCCCGGGGCGGCCGGTGAGCATCTCCGCGGCGACGATCACGAGCCAGGCGATCCCGAGGCTCAGGCGGAAGCCGGTGAACATATACGGCAGCGTCGCGGGGATGAGAATCTTCGTGAGCGTTTTCCAGCGCGAGAGCTTCAGCACCCGGCCGACGTTGAGATAATCCTGCGGCACCGCACGGACGCCGACGGCGGTGTTGAGAACGGTCGGCCACATGGCGCAGATCGCGATCGTGAAGAGCGCGCCGTAGGTGCCCGCTTCCTTGCCCGCGCCGAGGAAGAGCACGAGACCGAGCGGCAGCCACGCGAGGGGGGAGACCGGGCGGAGGATCTGAATGATCGGGTCGAATGTCTTGGTGAAACTCTTCGAGAGCCCGAGGCAGAAACCGACTGGTGTGCCGATGATGAGCGCGAGCGCGTAGCCCTGGGCGACGAGCAGCAGCGAATACCACGTGAAGCGGAGAATGCCCTGATCCATCTCGCCGCGCTTGGCGAAGGGCTCGAGCACGTAGGGCTTGCTGGACTCCCAGGTCTTGAGCGGAGACGGCAGATCTTTGGCCCACGTGACACTGGAGACAGCCCAGAGGCCAAGGATGAAGGCGATGCCGACGAGCGGGAGAATGAGCCAATCGAGTTTAAATTTTTTCATGGGGACGAGACGGTTGCGCGGAGGGCGTCCGCCCGCGTGGAGGCGGAGGCGAACAAAACCACGAGAATGGCGAACAGAAGTGAGGCGACGGACTTGAGGACCACGGCGCGCGTGACTTCGCCCCGCAGCCAGTGATCGCCCTGGTTGAGGGCGACCTGCACGAGGCCAACGCCAATTCCGAGCCGGGCGGCCCGCCGCCAAACCGCCGACTCGCGCAAGGCACGGGTGTAGCGATTGAGCAGCGAGGCGGTGGCGGGTTCGGAGCTCATGGCGTGGGCGAGGCGGAAGAGGGCAGGTCGGAGACGCGCGCCACTTTGAATCAGCCTTTGAGCGACTTGACGGCGAAGCCTTTGGCGAAGGCCTCGGGGTCTTTCGGATCGAAGGTGGCACCGTCGAAGAGCGTCTCGGGCGTGTCGTCAACGCCGCCGTGGGCGTAGCCGATTTCCTTCATCGCTTCCTCGTAGATGTCGGCGCGCATGACGCGTTTCGCGATGCCGTCGTAGTCGGGCGCGCCGGTGACCATGCCCCAGCGGCGATATTGCGACATGAACCACTTCGCATATTTGGCCTGCGGGTAGTTGCAGTTGCGCTTGCTGAAATGCATGTAGAATTCGTCCTCCTTCTGGCGGCCGTCACCGTAGTCGTAGTGGCCCTGCAGGCGGCCGAGGATGATCTTGGCGTCGCAATTGATGTAGGTGGCCTTCGAGACGAGGTCGCACTGTTCGGGCCGGTTGTTCAGGTCGTCGAGCCAGACGCTGGCCTCGTGGAGCGCCTTGATGACGGCCTTGACGGTTTTCGGATTTTTCAGCGCGAACTCTTCGGTGAAGGCACAGACTTTCTCCGGGTGGTCCTTCCACATATCCTGCGTGGAGACGGAGGTGTAACCGATGCCATCGGCGATGGCGCGGGCGTTCCAAGGCTCACCGACGCAGAAGCCGTCCATCTTGCCGATGCGCATGTTGGAGATCATTTGCGCGGGCGGGACGACGATGAGGTTGATGTCCTTGTCGGGATCGATGCCGCCGGCACCGAGGTAGTAGCGCATCCACATCGCGTGCGTGCCGGGAGGGAAGGTCATGGCGAACGTGAGCGGTTCGCCGAGTTTCTTGGCTTGGTCGACGAAGGGCTTGATGGCTTTCGGGTCGGCGCCGACCTTGCCCTTCCACTCGGTCTTGAGGGAGATGGCCTGGCCGTTGCGATTCATCAGCCAAGGGATGATCATCGGCTTCTTCGGTGAGCCGAGGAGACCCATCGTCGAGGCGAGGGGCATGCCGATGAGCATGTGCGTGCCCTGGATGGACCCGGAGGAAAGGTTGTCCCGGATGGCAGCCCAGTTCGCCCCCTTCGTGATGGTGGCTTTGATCCCGTATTTTTTGAAGAAGCCCTTCTCGTGCGCGATGACGATGGGCGAGCAGTCGGTCAGGGCGATAATGCCGAAGTTCACCTCGGGTGACTCCGGGGCATCGCTGGCGGCGCCGGCGGTCGCGGCCCACGACCGCGTGCCGAGGGCAGACCAGAGCGCGGCGGCTCCGACCCCCGCGGCGGTGCGGGTGAGGAACTGGCGGCGGTTGACGGCGGTGGGGACACCGGCGGGCGGGAAGGGCGGGCGATTCGGCTGGGAAGAGGAGGTCATTAAAGGTGTTGGGTGCGTTGGCGTGGTAGCGAGGTGGATGACGAGTATCAGAAGTTCAAGTGCAGGCGCGCGGCGGACGCCGCAAAGAATTCATCGGGCGGATGAAGCTTCCTCATTCGCCAGCCTGCCGGCCGGGGTGGCGCGTTCCGGAGAGGCGGCGAGGGGAAGATGTTGCTCGAGGGCGCTGCGAAGGAGATCTTCGCGGAAAAGGCGGCGCGGCAGATCGGCCGGGGTGGCGGGTGGAACCAGATTCGCCGCCGAGAGAGCGCGCTGGAGGGCCTCGGCTTTTTCAACGGAAGGGAAACTGGCTCCTCCACGGTGGAAAACGTGGAACTCCGGAACGTTTTCGATCCGGCCGTGGCCGCAGTCGAACCGGCCGAGCAGCGCAGGAGAAATCACCCGCGCGGGGACATTAAGATAGCGGGCACTGGATAGCATCTCGGCGAGACGCTCCCGGTTTTGCGGTGCATCGCACCACGCGGCCGCTTCATGGATGGCGAGGAGCAGCCGGGCGTGTTCACCGGGCCGGGCATCCGCGAAACGCTGCGACATCATGAGAACTTTTTCCATGTGGCCGGGTGCGAACGCCGCACTCCACATCGGGCACCAGCCCGCGCCGGCCCGCACCGCGAGGGAATTCCAAGGCTCACCCACGCAGTATCCGTCGATCGTACCCGCGGTTAGATTACGAAACATCTGCGCGGGTGGCACGACCACGATGCGCACGTCGCGCTCGGGATTGATTCCCGCCGCTTGCAGCCAGTCGCGCAGCAACAGGTGGTGGGAGGAAAACTGGAACACCACTCCGAGGGTGATGCGGCGTTCGCCCCTTCGGGACCGCACGAGTTCGCGCAGTGATGCGGCGTCGCGGCCGCCCTCCGCGTAGAGGCGCTCGGACAAGGTGATGGCATTGCCGTTGAGGTTCAGGACCAGCGAGGTGAGCACCGGACACGGGGCGGAGCCGAGGCCGAGGTGCACGTCCCACAGCATCGGAGCGGGAGCGTGGGCCGCCTCGAGTTCCCCGTAGACAATCTTTTCCCGGATGGTGGCCCAACCCACCTGGCGGCTGAGTTCGACCCGCAGATTCTGACGGCTGAAAAATCCGAGTTCCTGCGCCACGATCAACGGCGCGGCGTCGGTGAGCGGAATGAAGCCAACGCGCAACGGCCGATCGCGAGCGGATTCGGAAACAGGAGGAGAAATCGGCGCCATGGTGTACTGCCGGTGATCAGCCGCCGCTATGCCAGCGGGGACACGTGGCGCGATTACTGCTAATCTAACAATTCATCAGAACGATGAACTCACCTCATCCATGAAATCCGCGTTGGACAGCCGGCAGCTGCTGGCATTTTCCGCGCTCGCGCGTCGCGCCAGTTTCACCCTGGCCGCGAAGGATTTATTTCTCACGCAATCCGCGGTGAGTCACGCGATCAAGGCTCTCGAAGAGGAAGTCGGTTGTCGCCTGGTCGATCGCGCCGGCAAACGGGTCTTGCTGACGCAGGCCGGGGAGCAGTTCTTGCGGCACACGGAAAAAATCCTGGGTGAAATGGAGGCGGCGCGCGCGGGACTGAACTCGCTTTCGAACTGGGGCCACGGCCGTTTGCGAATTGGGGCGAGCACCACCGCCTGCCAGTACATTTTGCCCACCGTGCTGCGCGAATTTAAGCAGAGCTTCCCGAAATGCGTGCTCAAGATCGAGCCAGGGGATCACACGCGCCAGATGGAATTGCTGCGCGGCAATCATCTCGATCTCGCCTTGATGCTCGAGCCCTCGGGTCAATCGGACCTCACGTTCGTACCGCTTTTTCAGGACGAGCTGCGTTTTGTGGTGGCGCCGCTTCACCCTTGGGCGAGAGCGGGCCGCGTGACGCGCGAGGCGATTCCGGAGGAGACGCTCGTTCTCTATAACAAGAGCAGCTATACCTTCCGGCTGGTGAGTGATTATTTTCGCGAGGAAAAGATTGTCCTCACGAATTTCATCGAGCTCGGAAGCATGGAGGCGATTAAAGAGCTCGTGAAAATCGGCTTGGGCGCGGGGGTGCTGGCGCCTTGGATTGCGCGGGCAGAACTTGAGAGTGGCTCGCTCGTTGCGTTGCCCTTGGGGTCGCGGAATTTACGCCGACACTGGGGCGTCGCTCATCTGAAAGGCCGTCGTCTTGCTCTGGCCGAAGAAACTTTTGTGGGACTTTGCGAATCCGTGACTGAAATGCTCGGATTGAAACCGCCGCGGGCGGTGGCGTGACCGGAACTTAAGACCGGAACGTGTTACGATAGGGGAAACCCGTTAAGTCTGTCATCGACAAATCCACGATGACGGGTTCGTTTGTTCACAAGATATCCACCGATGGAAAAACTGCGCGGGGCGACTGCTCCAAAATCGCGGATTAGGGTCGAGGCCAAAGTGAAGACCTTCGTGCTCGACACGAATGTTCTCCTGCACGACCCGCAATCCATCTTCAAATTTCAGGATAACAACCTCGCGATTCCCGTGGAGGTGCTTGAGGAGCTGGACGCGATTAAGACCGAGCAGTCCACCGAACGCGGGCGCAACGCGCGGCGGGTCCACCGGATTCTGCAGGAATTGCTGCCCGATGCGCGCGCGATGCACGAAGGCGTCGAACTCTCCACCGGCGGAACGCTCTCGATCATCATCAATCCGTACCTGGTGGATCCTGCGCGTACGTCGCCGGCGATGGCGCGCCTGCGGGCAATTCTCCCGGATCTTTCCAAAAAAGATAATCGCATCATTGCCGCCGCGCTGTTCGTGCAGGAGCAATACCCGCCGCCCACGATCCTCGTGACGAAGGATGTGAACGTGCAGCTGAAGGCGCGCGCGGTGGGGCTCGAGTCGGAGGATTACCTCAACGACAAGGTCCCGGAAGATGTCGACGAGGCGAGCTACCGGGAAATCCCGTTGAACATCTACGAGCTCCAGCGCTTCGCCTCCGAAGGGCAATTCGATCTCGGCGAGGAGGGGTCGAAAACCCTTTATCTGAACGAGTATGTGCTGCTGCGCTCCGATGAAGGCAAAACGATGCCGGCGCGTTACTATGGGGATGGTTTGGTGCGCCGTTTGAAGCTGCCGGATTTTATCAAGGCACCGGGAGGCATCCCGATCCGCGCGCGCAATCTCGAGCAGCAGTTTTTCATGGATGGATTGCTGGACGACAGCATTCACATGCTGACGTGTTTCGGCAAAGCGGGTACGGGCAAAACGCTTTTGTCCATCGCATGTGCGCTGCACCAAACGCACGACGACCATTCGCGTTACGACGGCGTGTCGATTTCCCGTCCGATCATCGCCTTGGGGAAAGACATCGGTTTCCTCCCCGGCACACTCGAAGAGAAAATGAAGCCCTGGCTGCAGCCTTATTACGACGCACTGGAAGTGCTCATGCCTTCAAAGCCGCCGAAAGAGCCGCAGTTTGCCGCAAAAAAAGTTTCCAAGAAACAGCACGGCAAACACGACGACCGCTTCGCTTCGGCCCAGAATGCGCCGCAGTCCAGCCATATTAGTCACGGCAATCACGGAAACAGCGGCGTCGTCGCGAAACCTTACGAGCGCCTGCTCAAGAGCGGGCTCGTGGAAATCGAGGCGCTCGCGTTTATCCGCGGTCGCTCCATTGCCCGCCGTTTTTTCATCCTCGACGAAGCCCAGCAGCTCACCCCTCACGAGGTGAAGACGGTGATCACCCGCATTTCCGAAGGATCCAAGATCGTTCTCATCGGCGATCCCGCGCAGATCGACAATCCCTACGTCGATTCTCGCAGCAATGGATTGGTGTACTGCTTCAACCGGATGAAAGGTCAGGCAGTTTCCGCGCACGTGAAACTGACCAAGGGTGAGCGCTCGAAGCTGGCCGAGCTCGCGGCGGATCTGCTGTAGGCCACCCAATCTCGAAGTTGGCTCGCGAGGGCCTCTTGGTTTCCTTTCGCGAACTTCGCGAGACCGCTTGCAGCGCTCAACTGCAGGGCAGCGAAGGCTCCACGCCGCCGACATGGTATTGCCTGCGATCACGGGGCGGGTTCACGGCCTTTGGTATCACAGACGATTTTGAAGACGTCCTGGGTTAGGCCGGGACGCGTTTCGCCAAAAGACTGGGGCGACCTGCGTGGAGGGCGGCGTACTCCATCACCGTTGCGAAAACCCCGGTGAAAACCAGATCGCTCACCAGCGTGTTCCGGAAAAAAAGGATCGTGGGAGGGAATTCGGGATGGCCCACGGTCATCGCCTGCCACCAGCCAGCAGAAGTGTGCATATAGGTGCTATCGCCCAGGAACGATGCCGTGTTCGTCACCAGATAAAAAAACAGTGATCCGCCAAGTGCTCCGCCGAGAATCTTCAGCCAGCTCCGATCTCGGGCCACCATGGCACCGAGCCCCAATGCCGCCGCGAAACAAAGCGCGCGAATCATGGCGCCGCCGAAGGTCCATTCATAGTTGAAGGTGGTGGCGTAATAGTGGTCGAGGTAAAGGTCGGACAAGGTGAGCGCCGCGAAGGGAACCAGCCACAGGCGTTTGTTCGGAAAATAAACCGCGCCGCAGAACGCCAGCGCCATCAACGGCGAGAAGTTCACGAGCACCGGGAAGTGAGCCGCGACGATTCGCCAGCCGGTAGCGAGCACGATGAGAGCGATGGCAAGAGGCATGGGACGGATGTGATATGAAAGCGCGGCCTCGGCAAGCCCCCGCGTTTTACTGCTCTGCGGCGCGTCCCAGCAGCCAAAGGAGGTCGGAAAGACGATTAACAAATTGCCGAATCAAAGGACGAACACTCCGGTCCGCGGCGGCGGGGAGTGAAGAAAGTTGGCGCTCGGCGCGGCGCGCGGCGACCCGGGCAAAATCGAACGCGATCGAGCGGGCATTGCTTCCCGGCGTTGCCCAGCCATCGAATTTAAGACCGCGCGACTCCAGCGCAGCAATGGCGGTGTCGAGGCGCTCGAGATCCACGACCGTAATTTTGGCGAACTTCGATTCCGCGTAGCGAGCCAGGTCCACCTCCGCGCAAGCAAGCTCGCCCATGAGCGCGACGAGATTGTGCTGCACGGCGGTCACCAAATCTCGGATCGAGGACTCACCCACGTCGGTCGAAAGGGCCGGTTTGATGGCGCCCAAGGCGACATTGAGTTCGTCAAATGCCCCGACGGCCTCGATCTGCGGGTGGTCTTTCGAAACCCGCTGACCGTACAGCAAGCTCGTGGTGCCGTCGTCTCCCGTGCGCGTTGCGATGGAAGGCATGAGCTAAGCCAGGATTTCGAACGCTGCACGCGACCGGCTGCTTGCAGCGTTCAGGCTATTCTTCGCGCGGCCATTTGCGCGCGCAGACAAAGCTCCGCGGCCTTGAACGCGTGCGCCTGGGTCATCGCTTTTTCCGTGCGATTGAGGCAGTCGAGAATGAGTTCGCCGAAGAAGCGAAAGCCCACCTTGCCGGCGACGTCGAAGTGCTGTTCGCCACTTCCATCGACGAGGTAGACGTGGTCACCGGTCTGTTCGCGCGCGATATCGACGTATTTGCGCAGCTCGATCGTGCCTTTGGTGCCGAGGATGATCATCCGTCCATCTCCCCAGGTGCTCAATCCGTCCGCGGTGAACCAGTCGACGCGAATATAATTCGAGGTGCCGTTGTTTCCAACGAACGAGGCCTCGCCGAAATCCTCGAATTCCGGTTTGTCAGGATTCGCGTAATTCGCGACCGCAGCTTGGGTGACCGTCGCATCGGTGGCGCCCGCGAAGGTGAGGAATTGTTCGCATTGATGGCTCCCGATATCGGCGAGGATCCCGCCGTATTTGGCGCGTTCGAAGAACCAGTCCGGCCGGTTCGGTTTGCCGAGCCGGTGCGGCCCAAGTCCGATCACCTGCAACACGCGTCCGATCGCGCCGCCTGCCACCAGGTCGGTGGCGAACATGGCCGACTCGACGTGCAGGCGCTCGCTGAAGTACACCGCGTATTTTTTCCCGGTGCGGGCGACCACCGCCTTGGCTTGATCAAGCTGGGCGAGCGCCGTGAAAGGGGTTTTGTCGGTGAAGTAATCCTTGCCCGCATCCATCACCCGGCACCCGAGCGGTCCACGATCGCAGGGCACCGCCGCGGCGGCTACGAGTTTGATCTGATCGTCGGCGAGAATCTCGTCGAGGGAACGCGCCACTTTTACCTGCGGATACTTTTCCGCGAAGGCCGCGACTTTTTTTGGATCCGGGTCGTAAACCCATTTCAGCTCCGCGCCGGCTTCGAGCAGGCCGTTGCACTGGCCGTAAATGTGACCGTGGTCGAGATGCGCCGCGGCGAAGACGAACTCCCCGGGTTTCACCACGGGAGCGGGCTTGCCCTGAGGGGCGTAATTCATGCCGTCGGATTTTTGAGCCATGGGAAATAAAGGGATTAACTGAGATGAACTGATTCGAATGAAGGCCGGACGCGACGGGATGTCAGCGTGCTTCGGCGGCGATCTGACGGGTTTCTTTCGCGAGCGCTTTGATGGCGGGATCCAATTTCGTGCGAACGGGTTTCTCCATGCGGTCAATGAAGAGGATGCCGTTGAGATGATCGACCTCGTGCTGGATGCAGCGCCCGAGCAAGTCGTCACAGCGTAGCACATGCTTTGCCCCGTGCTCATCCTGATACTTCACCGTGATCACATCCGGCCGGGGAACGTCGCCCCGGATTTTTGGAAAAGACAAACACCCTTCCTCGTAGAGAAACTCCTCCGTGTTTGGTTCCGGAGTCACCTCGGGGTTCGCGATGATCATCGGCATGAACAAATCCAGCGGAGGTTTTGCGCCATCGAGCTCCCAGGAAAAAGTCGCGTCGGCTTTACGCAAATCCACGACGCCAAGCTGGAGCGCACGTCCGACTTGTTGCGCGGCCAATCCGATTCCCGCCGCCGTCTGCATGGTCGCGATCATTTCCTGCGCAAACGTGCGCAGCGCATTGTCGAACACCGTCACCCGCAGGCCTTTCTTGCGCAAAATGGGAGAGTTAAAGTGAACAATCGGCAGTGACATGGGTCGGTGAAAGCCGCCAGCGTTCCTGCGTCCGGCTGCGCTCGCAAATCAATACTGCACTATGTCCGCTTCTCCCCGAACCCGCGTGAAATTTTCCGCGGTCGCCTTGGTGGGCGTGGGAATTCTCGTCGCGGTCGCGGCGTGGTCGCTGCCGGTGAATTTAAAATCCGTCAGCCCCGCGCTGCTGCGCGCGGCGGGAGAAGGCACGCCGTCGCTCGGCTCGTTTGGCCGGGAGCTCGTTGATTCGGAAAAATTCGGACCCGCCGCCCTGGTGCTCGTCGCCGCGCGCGCGGTCCATGATCCCCGCGCGCCGGTGCTCGAGGGGTTGCTGAACGATGTGGCGATAAAACAACCGGGCTTGATGGCATGGGGCGGGTGGGATCCTTTTCTGGATCCGCTTTTTCGTCTGCGCCAGACAGAGGGGCACCCGACCAGTACGCCGGTTCTGACTTTTTTTATTCCCGAGCGAGCTCGGGAGACGCTGCGGAAATACCTCGCCAACTCCGGCTCCCAAGGCGTGCAGAGCCTGCTTGCGCTCCGCGAAATTCAAAACACCGGGCGCTTCGTTCCGGCCGCGCGACCAGGCGGACAACCGCTCGACGCGCTGATCCTGCTCACGGGTTTGCTCTTCCAGGGAGAACGGCTGTCGCGCCCGCTGCAACTCGAGTTGCGCGGTCTGACCGATGAAGCCGAGAAAACGAAAACGCTCGGGGAGCTTGAACCTTTCCTGCTCGATCTGCTCGCTCTTGGGCGGCGTCTCGACTGGACGCAGCTGACCGAACTGCTGCGTCGCACCGAAAGTACAAAAACCGTTGGAGAGTACGCGCACCTGGCCCGCGTCGCTCCAGATCAGCTCGCGTTGATCTATTCCGCGGCGCTGTTTTCCGATTCGCCGGACGCGGCGGACAAGGTGGCGGTTTACCTCATTCAATATGGGAAAGCCGGCCTGGAGGATGTTCGTCTCGCCCTGGGTCATGGCAAAGGTGCAGTGAAACAGCTGCTGCTCCGGCAGGTGCCGATCAACCGCATCGCCGCTCCGGCGTTGAACAGGGTGGCGGCGCTCGTGTTGCCCCATCCGCAGTTCGTACTGGTACTGAAATATTTTGGCTATGTCCTGGGCGCGTTCCTCGTTCTGCGCGGACTCGACCGCACCCTGGCGCTCCCCGGCGATTACGGCGCCTCATCCACCAGTCTCTTTCACGTCAAGAGTGGCGTGCTTGCCGTGATGCTTGCTGGACTGATGGTCATCGCGAGCGAACCTTTTCTTTTGAAGGCCACGCCACCCTCGGAATTTCAACTGCGCCTCCGTTTGCCTGTTCTCGTCGCCACCAGCGAAGTCCCTCCTCCCGAAAATTCCCAACCCGTCTCACCTATGGATCCATCAACGCTCCTCTCCATCGCGCTGTTCGCTGCTCTGCAGATTGCGATGTATTTCATCTGCCTCCAAAAAATCCGCGAGGTCGCCCGCCAGGAAGTGCCTCCGCTCATCAAGCTTCGGCTGATGGAGAACGAGGATAACCTTTTCGACGGCGGTCTCTATATCGGTATCGCCGGCACCGCCACCGCGCTCGTGCTGCAGGTGTTGAAGGTCCTCCCGGGAGACCTGCTCGCCGCCTACTCCTCGAATCTTTTTGGCATCACCTGTGTCGCACTCGTCAAGATTCGCCACGTCCGCCCCTATAAACGCGAGCTCATCATGGACAGCC
>JBDSSU010000056.1:0-11095 GCA_039928635.1 Opitutaceae bacterium
GATGATCGCGCCGGCGGCGCGGAGGCGGGTGACGAAGGTGGAGTCCAGCGGCGGACGGTCGTTCGCGTAGAAAGCATCCGCTCCCGACGTCGTCCGCATATCGGCGGTGTCGTACTGATCCTTCACCGAAAAAACGATGCCGTGGAGCGGACCCACCAGCTTGCCCGTCGCAGCGAACTGATTGTCGAGTTCGGCGGCGACTTCCAAGGCGTCCGGCATTTTCGGATCGTGGTCGACGGTGTCGGTCATGCTGCGGGCCTTACGATCGTCGAAGCCCATCGCTTTCCGCGTCGCGGGGCGGAGGTTCAACGTGATCAGCGCATTCAGCCCTTTTGCGTTCTTGATCGGCTTCACTGGCCCAAGGATTCCTTCGGGCTCCTCCACGCCCGGGCCGTTGTAGGCTTTGATGCGCGCGAGGTAGAGCTTAACGAGTTCCGTCGCGGTCAGCTGTCGGGCCAGGATCGCCTCGTGGATCTGCGCAATCGTGGCCTCCTCGACATTGAATTTTTTCGGTGCCGCCGCGCTGGCGACATGGCCGGTCGAGACCGCGAGCACGATTGCCAGCGAACACACGGCGGAACAGAAGAAATAGGATCGCATGGAAAGGAGAAGACTGGGGGAGGTTTGTTCTGCGGCGGTCAGCGGCTCGTCGCGGCGATTTCGCCCGTCGTGAGCGGTCCGAAATTCGGCGGAGGCGACCGATGCTTCGTCGCTTTTTCATACGCTGCGGCGATTTTCAGAATCGTCGGCTCGGCGAAGGGACGTCCGAGGAAATCGACGCCCACGGGCATTTTCGCGGCGACGGGTCCGACGAGGATGCTGGGAACCTGCGCCGCACCGCCGCCACCGAACTCGCTCTCTCCGGTTTCCCGACCGGTGCGGGCCGGGCGATTTGGAGTGCGAGCCGGAGCAGAGGGATCACGGATTCTATCGTACACCTGTGTGGTGAATCCCGCCGGGACGGTGATCGTGGGAAAACCTTGCGCGCCGAGTAACGTCCAAGTGGTGGTGCGACCGTTGACCGTGGGCTCGTTGGGATCGCCGAGTTTTCCGAGCGGAATGTTCCCTGTGGGATAGACCACCGCGTCGAGGTTAAGCTCGGCGAACGCGGCGAGCACGATCTGCTGAACCGCAAACCGGCGCTGCATGCGCACGGCGGTGTCGAGCACGAGCGGCCGGTTCGCATTCTCAAGCGTCGTTTTCTTGGCGAGCCCAGTGCCGTCGTTGAAGAAATTCGCTTTGTTGATCAGGTCATCGAGCGTCTTGATGTTCGAGTCGCCGCGCTGCTTGAGGTACAGATTGTAGCCATACTTGCTCTCGCCGACGGCTTGGGCCGCGCCGAAGTCACGCAGGGTGACTTTCCCCGGGACCTTGGTGGGATCCATCGCCAGGCTCACGAGCGTGCCGATGTGGTCGGAACTCGGCTTTCCCTCCGCGTCGACCGGGAACAACTCGGGAAAAAGTTTCGTCCACGACGAATTGTGGACCATCGGATTGTACCGCTTGATGTAAGGTGTGAAGAGGCCTTCGGGTCCGGGTTCGACAATCGTGGCGCCGAGTTTACGGAGGTCCTCGATGGCCTTGTCGACGAGATCGATGCTCTGCTCGTCCGCTTTCGTGAACGCCGCTTTGTCCATGTACTCGCGGACGACGCCGATGCGCATGCCCTGCAAACTCGTTTCCTTCGTGAAGCTCTCGTACGGCTGGTCGGGAATGCGGCCGAGCGCGAACGCCGTCATCTCGTCCTTCGGATCGTAGCCGGCGATCACGGTAAGAACCCGCGCGGCATCCTCGACCGTGCGGGCGATCGGACCCGTGCGGGTGTTGATCCCGATGTTGATCATGCCGTCGCGGCTCACGAGTTCCTGGGTGCCGGCGATTCCCACGACGCTGTTCATTCGGGCGGGAGCGCGAATCGATGGGCCGGTTTCTTCCGCGATCGAGCACGTGACAAAATTGGCGGCGACAGCGGTCGCCGAACCGCCGCTCGAGCCGCCCGGCTGACGTTCGGTGTCGTAGGGATTGGCCTCGGTGCCGCCAAAAGAGCTGCGATAGCCCGCGGCGTATTCGCCCATGTTTGCCTTGGCGAGAATGATGGCGCCCGCCTCGCGGAGGCGTTTCACGAACGTGGAGTCATCGGGTGGGCGGTCGTTCGCGTAGTAGGCGTCGGCTCCGGAAGTCGTGCGCAGGTCGAAGGTGTCGTACTGATCCTTGATCGCCATGACCACGCCGTGAAGAGGCCCGACGAGTTTGCCGGTCGCGGCGAACTGGCGGTCCTGTTCCGCGGCAACTTCAAGCGCGTCGGGCATTTTCGGATCGATGTCCGCCGCATCCGTCATGCTCCGAGCCTTACGCTCGTCAAAGCCCATGGCTTTTCGCGTCGCGGGGCGGAGGTTGAGCGTGATCAGGGCATTGATGCCTTTCGCGTTCGGAATGGTTTTTACCGGACCAAGCATGCCATACGGTTCCTCCACGGCGGGGCCGTTGTAGGCTTTGATCCGCGCGAGATAGAGCTTCACGACTTCAACGGCCGTGACCCTCTTCGCGAGAATCGCCTGTTGGATGGCAGTGATCGTCGCTTCTTCGACCTTGAACTTGTCGACGCTGGACGGAGGAGTGGCGGCGAAGGTGATGCTCGTGACGAGCAGCAATCCCGCAGCGACGGTGCTGGAGACGCGGGGTGAAAGCCGACGGTGCGAAGGCACCGGGCACGTGGAATTTCCACTAGCGAGGATAGTGTGCATGGCGTTACGTCGTGGTCGCTTGGTGCAAGCGCCCGACGGGGCCCGCCGGTTTCAGCGGACATGTGATCGTTGCAAGAATCACACCAACGTACGCGCTATCTTTTGGGGTATCGAAAGAATGTTTACGCCGGAGGGCGGCCGAAAAGAAAAGGACCCGGCGTAAGCCGGGTCCGTGGTTCCTGTGCGCGGCGGTGCGCGATGCAGCAGGATCAGAATGCCGTCGAACCGAATTTCCACGTGATCTTCGCTTCGAACGAGCGGCCGACGATTGGGATCGAGCCCGCGCTGCCGCTGTTTGTCTGGAAGTAGAGCTTGTCGGTCAGATTCTTTCCGGAAACCCGGACATCCCATTTTTTGGAAGAATATCCCATGGAGGCCGAAAACGTCTGCGCGGAGGGCAGGGTGATGTCCAATGCCGCGGAGGCGGGGAAGCTTCCCTGCCAGGCGGTCCCGAGAGAAACGTCGAAGCCTTTCCCGAGGTCGTAATTGGCGAACATGCTCCAGACCTGCGGTGGTTGATAGCTGCGCTGATTTTGGGCGGCGGCGAGCGTGATGTTGTACCGTCCCGTGCCCTGCGTGAGCGGATTGTAGCCGGCGGTCTCCGACGGGACTTGCACGCCCGCGGCGCTCGGGGGGGAAGTCAGGCGGCGAATCCAATCGATCGCGGCGGAGATATTGAAGCGGGGGTTTGGCACCCAGCGGATTTCCAAATCGGTGCCATCGCTGATCGTGTTCACATATTCGTCGAGCGTCACGTTGTACGCGCTGCGATACTGGCTGAAGGTTGATCCGCTCAGGAAGAGCTTGCCGTTGAAGAGGCTCGCCTTGATGCCGGCCTCTTTCAGCTCCGAGGGCTGGAGGATCTCGATCGAGGTCACGGTTCCCGCGCTCAAGCCGCCGGATGCGCCGGGGATGATCGTGCGGGGTTTCGCGTACGTCACGTAGGGACGAACCCCTTTGAAAATTTCGTAGGAGAGACTGGCGGAGCTCAGGGAGTATTTGCGGTCGGAGCCCTTCACGAAACCGGCGTTGGTCAGCGTGATTGCGTTGCCCGAGTTGTTGCCCGCGGCGTTGGTGGTCACATTGCTGACTGAAAATCCAGGACGGGTGAAGACCCGTGCGTAAACCGTATCGAGCCGGCCGCCGACCGTGAGATTGAGTTTCTTGAAGGCAGTGAGATCGATGATCGTGCCGATGCCGGCTTCGACGTGCGCGCTTTTCGAGGACGATCCCTTGCGGCCCTGATAATTCGCCAGCTCGGGATTATCCCAAGCGTTCGCGAAATTGTAGATCCCCTGGGTGAAAACCGTCAGATCCCAGTAGTTGAAGATCTGATGAATGTTCGTCGAGGCGTTGTAGGTGTCGAGGTAGCGCACGTTTGCCGCCGTCACGATATTCGCCTGGAGCCAGTCCGGCAAAAACTTCGAGGGATGCCACTCGACGCTGAAGCGCTCTTCCGCGGAGAACGCCTCGTGCTCGCGGTAATAAGCGATGTCGGACGCTTTGTGGTGCGACTGCTGCTCGATAAAGATCTTATTCCGGAAAATGAGGCTCGGGTTCGAGTCGTTCACCAAGTCGACAAAGGCGATGTAGTCGCGCCCGAAACCTTCTTTCTCGATCAGCACCTGGCGGGGACTCAGTTTAACGGTGCTAACGGTTGCAGGATCAAACGCGTAGAGATTTGAGATGAGCACCGGCTTAATTTTAGAGGCGGGAACCGTGATGTTCAGATTTCCAACTGCGACGATTTCCAGCAGGCTGACGAGTCCGTCCCCGTTCGTATCGAGGTTTCGGATCGGCGTTCCCGTGATGTAGGTTTGGTCGTCGATCAGAGCCTGGGTGTTCCGGTTCCAACCCGCGAGACCCGTGCCTTGGTAGTTCTGATAATTTATTCCAGCCTCGAGGCGCAACGCATCGTTCAAGTCAACCGTGAGCGTGGCCTGCAGAATCTGTTGGTGCGTAAAGGAACCGATGTAGTAGCTGTCCGAGTGTTCGGCCTGCGCGTAGGCGTAGTAGCCGGCGCGTTTGCCGAAGATCGTCAACGGCCCGCCGATTTCAGCGGAGCCGACGCGTTTGCCATAGCTGCCGATCGTCGTGCTCAGTTTTCCCGTTTCCGAGGGCAGGTAGCGACCGGTGCTCGCGCGCGCCGACTTCGGTTTGTAGTTCATGTAGCCGCCCACTTGGCCGGCGCCGTAGACCGCGGAGGGGGGGCCGCGCACGATATCGACGCCATCGCTGGCGCCGATGATCGTGGGCATGTTCGGGCCGTTCGCGATGCGCTTCATGTCGCGGTAGTACGCGTCACCCGAGGCACCGCGCACACTCAAGCCCCCTTGAATGCCGAAGGAGAACGACGTGTACGTGCTCGGGACGAACCGTGCCATGTCGACGAGTTCGTTGATGTTAAACTTCTCGACCATGTCCCCGCTCACGGTGCTGATCGAGCGGGGGATTTCGATGACCGGCTTATCCATGCCAAACGCGTTGTTCGGCGGTGGCATGATCCCTTTCGGGTCATTTTTGTCGGAGGCCACGAATTTTTCCATCGTCACGATGGATTCGGGACTGGCATCGGATTTTTCGTCCGCGGCGGCGAGGACGGATCCGGATGAGATGAGGGCGATTGGGAACAGGACGAGGCGTAGCTTAAGCATGACGTGGTGAGTTCATAGTTGCGGTTAAATCTGACGATTGGCGGTTCCCGTCCAAGCAGGCCAAGTGCCACTCGCGGAACTCTCCCGGTATTGCCGCGAGTTAGGGGAAATTATTTTGCCGCGGCCGCGGTAGGGCTATCTCGCTTACGAAAGCGCGTGGCGGCTCTGGCACGCGAATCGCTGGGGTGAAACCGCCAATCGTCTCATCTTATGACTTCATTCCCATTGCCGGTTTCGTTTCCGACTCGCTCGGATTCCCGGCTGACGCTGCGCGTCGGCCTCGTTCACCCTCCTCGATCCTCTGCCGTGCCGCATCCTCGCGGCGCGGCCCATGCCCTGCGGAGGCGCTGGGTGGCAACGCTGGCGGCCGGGCTGGCTCTCGTTGCGGTCGCGCGCGCGGTCGAAATTCCCTATGACTATCTCGTGAAGTGCACGCCGGAGAACGCGATCTTCGGCTATTTCTCACCGACAAAAAAACCTGTCGTCAAAATCAAGTCCGGTGCCGTCGTGCGCATTGACGGCGGCGGCGGTAACAAATGGGGCGACGGTGTCGACCCCAACACGTGGCTGAAGGAAAACGGCGTGCCGATCACGGTGGAGTCCAGTCCCGTCCTCACGGAGATTGTACGCGCACTAAAAGAATCGCCGAACCGGCTCGCGCCGCCTCCGGGCAGTCCTCCAGGCACCGCGGTCGGCGGCCATTTTTTGATCGGGCCCGTCTACATTGAAGATGCTGAACCCGGTGATTCGCTCGAGGTGCGGATCCTGGATGTCACCCCCCGTCTGCCTTATGGCGCGAACGGGGCACGTCCCGGGAGCGGAGGTTTGCCGGATCTCGTTCCGCGCCCCTACGGCAAGGTTTACCTGCTCGACCACAAACGGAACGCCGCGATCTTCGACAAGGATATCGAAGTGCCGCTCGCGCCGTTCAACGGAGTGAACGGCACGTGCCCTCCCGATTCCGAAGGTCCGGAACGCCGTTCGGGGCCGCCCGGACTTTTCGGGGGCAATCTCGACAGCAAGGATCTGATCGCGGGCAGCACCCTTTACCTGCCGGTGTTTCAAAAGGGCGCGCTTTTCTACACGGGCGATTGCCATGCCGCGCAGGGTGATGGTGAAGTCGCGGGCGATGCGATCGGCACGGCGAACACCACCACGTATCAGTTCATCCTGCACAAAGGAAAGACGCTGAAAGGGCCACGCGCCGAAAATGCGACGCACTACATCACTTACGGACTCGATCCCGACCTCGATAAAGCCATGCGCATGGCCTTGCTCGAGGCCTTGGATTTCCTGAAGGAAAAACAGGGACTTGATTTCCTTCCCGCCTATTCACTCGCAAGTGCCGCGATTGATTTCCATGTCACGCAGATCGTCGATCGGACCCTCGGCGTGCACGGCAAAATTGCGAAGAAGATCTTCGTCAACGATCCCAATACCTACTGGTACCGCACCCCGCGGTTCTGAAAAGCGGGCGCAGCTGAATGTGCTGCGTTCGGCACGACCGCCGCGAACGGCGAGTCGTGCCATCCCGGCTCTCGCTCTCCGGCCGATCGGCCATCGGTCAATCTTCTCTTCTATGATTTCATCTCGACCAAACATTTCTCCCACGCGTTCGAACGTCCCGCTGACGCATCGAGTTGGCTCAATTTCCCGGCAAGACGGACCGTTGCCGCGGGGCGTACGGACTGTTTTCGCTTCATTGCTCTGCTTTGGGCTCATCGCGCCATTTGCCGGAGCGATGGAGATCCCGGCGGATGTGCATGTGCCGTTCACCCCGGAGAACGCCATTCTCGGGCATTTCTCTGCGACGAAAAAGCCCGTCGCCACCGTCAAGTCCGGTACGGTTGTCCGCATCGATGTCGGAGGTGGCGCGCGCTGGCGTGACGAAGATCCGAACGAGTGGCTCAAGAAGAATAACATCCCGACGACCGTCGAAACCTCGCCGGCGATTGCGGAAACCATCTTGGTGCTCAAAGAAACCAAGAACCGCCTTCCACCGGCGGCTCCGGCGCCCGGCACACCTGCACCGCCGCCCCCTGCGCCCGGCGCGCCGGCAGCTGCCGCAGCTGCAGGCGGACACATGCTGAACGGTCCGATCTACATCGAAGGCGCCGAACCGGGCGACACGCTCGAAGTGCGGATCCTCGATGTTACTCCGCGCATTCCCTACGGCACGGTTGGAGCGAATCCCGGCGGTGGAGCGCTCGGCGATCTCGTGCCCCGGCCTTACATGAAAGTCGTGATGCTCGATCTCAAGCGGAACGCGGGCGTCTTTGACGACACTGTGGAAGTTCCACTCGGGCCCTTCAACGGAGTGATGGCAACGTGTCCCGATGATTCAGAAGGCCCCAACCGCCGCTCCGGCCCGCCGGGCGTGTTTGGGGGCAATCTCGATTGCAAGGAACTCGTCGCGGGCGCGACGCTTTATCTGCCGGTGTTTCAGAAAGGCGCGCTCTTCTACACCGGGGATTGTCACGCCGCCCAAGGCGACGGCGAAATTACGGTGAATGCGATCGAGACCGCGAACGTGTCCACGCTGCAATTCATCCTGCACAAGGGAAAGAAACTCACCGCTCCGCGCGCCGAGACGCCCACGCATTACATTTCATTCGGACTCGATCCGGATTTGGACAAGGCGATGCGCATGGCGATGATCGAGACGATCGACTTCCTAAAGGAGAAACAGGGCTACGATTTCTTCCAGGCTTACACGCTTTCGAGTATCGCGGTGGACTTTCGCGTCACGCAAGTGGTCGATCGGACGCTCGGGATGCACAGTATGATTGCCAAGAAACTCTTCGTAAAGGATCCGAATCCTTACTGGTATCGGCCGGCTCGTTGAGTGGCGGGTTCAGCGTATCGGAGATTCTTCCGCGCAGCCTCGCCGGCTGCGCTTTTTTTGGTCGTTCACGTAATCGCCGCTGAGGTGGCACGGGGTCCGCTGAGCGGGAGCCGCCAATCGTCTCCTTAACTATGACTTCACCTCAAATGCTGGGTTCATCTCCGACTCGCTCGAAGATTCAGCCGGTGCGCCGCACCGGTTTTTCCTCACGCCATAATTCGCCGCTCAAGCACAACAGTCTGCTGCAGAGATGTGTTTCCGCTCGCGGACTCGCCGCGACTACGCTCGCGCTTCTCCTCGCCGTGCCGATGCAAGCGATCGAGATCCCGTACGATTTCCTCGTGCCCTGCACGCCGGAGAACGCGATCTTCGGTCATTTCTCCTCAACCAAGAAACCGGTGATCACCGTGAAGTCGGGTGCGGTTGTCCGCATTGAAGGCGGTGGGGGTCGCACCGGCGGTCCCAATCGCGCGGCGGCCGCCGCCGCGACGGCCAAAGGCGAGGCGCTCCCGGTGCTGACGCCCGAGCAGGAAATCGCCGAGCGTAACAAATGGTTTCTGGAAAATAATATTCCCCTCACCGCCGATAGTCCGGTGGTGAAGGAAGTCGCGCTGGCCCTGAAAGAATCGCCGCACCGTCTGCCCCCGCCCCCAGGCGCGCCGGCCGGTACGGGCGGCGGCGGCCACTTTCTCATTGGACCGATCTACATCGAAGGAGCGGAGCCAGGGGATTCCCTCGAGGTCCGGATCCTCGATGTGACGCCACGCCTGCCTTACGGCTCGAACAGCGCGAGCATGACCGGTGGTGGTTTGCCGGGTGTGATGCCGCGCCCCTTCAGCAAAGTTTATCTCTTCGACCACAAGCGAAACGCGGCGGTCTTCGACAAGGACGTCGAGATCCCGCTCGCTCCTTTCAACGGCGTGAATGGCACGTGCCCTCCGGATTCCGAGGGGCCCAACCGCCGCTCCACCGAGCCGGGCGTTTTCGGAGGCAATCTTGATAGCAAGGATCTCATTGCGGGCAGCACGCTGTATCTCCCGATCTTCCAGAAAGGCGCGCTCTTCTACACGGGCGATTGTCACGCCGCCCAAGGCGATGGCGAAATCGCCGGTGACGCGATTGGAACGGCGAATACCTGCACCTATCAGTTCATTCTCCATAAAGGGAAAACGCTGAAAGGTCCGCGCGCCGAGACGCCTTCGCACTACATCATCTACGGGCTCGACCCCGACTTGGACAAGGCGATGCACAATGCGATGATGGGGGCCCTTGATTTTCTGAAGGAGAAGCAAGGCTACGACCTCATGCAGGCCTACACCCTGTCCAGCGCCGCCGTGGATTTCCACGTCACGCAGGTCGTGGACAAGACCCTCGGCATCCATGCGAAGATCGCGAAGAAACTCTTCGTGAATGACCGCGACACTTACTGGTACCGCACCGCGCGGTTCTGATTCACCTAAAAAGCACCAACCCCCCCGGCGTTCCTGTCATTTCTCAAGCGCAGCCCACGGGCTGCGCTTTTTTTGTTCTGCGATTGCTTGATGGGGGTGTGCGTAGCATGGGCATCTTGCCCGCGGTCCGCGGCAGAACATGGGCGAGACGCCCATGCTACTTCGGGATCAGCCCTTCGTTCACGGCTCGATCCAGATGTGTTTGTACGGGTGATTGTCGAGGAGGGTGGGCCAGAAGCCCTTCACCTTCGGACTCAGGGCGTAGACGCTCGTGTAGTAATAAATCGGAATGACCGGAAGTTCATCCACGAGGATGGCGTCCATCTTTTGGTAGATCTCGTAACGCGCTTTTTCGTCGGAGGTGGCGAGCGCCTGCTGGAGGAGTTTGTCGTAATCCGGACTTCCCCAGAGCGTGTCGTTGTTGCCGCCGCCCGTTTCCCAGATCTCCAGGAAAACATGCGGATCGAGGTAGTCGGCGATCCAGCCGGCGCGCTGCAGCGTGAAGTCGTGCGTGTTATGCTGGGTGTCCAAATAAACTTTCCATTCCTGGTTCTGCAGGCGCACTTGGATTCCCAGTTTTTGCTGCACCATGGCTTGGATGGCCTCGGCAATCGCGCGGTGGTTCTCCGACGTGTTGTAAAGGAGGTCGATGGGAGGACAGCCTTTCCCGTCGGGGAAACCCGCCTCGGCCATCAAGCGTTTCGCCTCGGCCAGATCACCGGCGACTTTGGCCCGCGGAGCGTAGCCCGCGGTCCCGGGATAACTCACCGCATACGCGGGCTGCTGTCCGCCGCGCGTGACATTTTTAATCAGGCTCTCGCGATCGATCGCCAGCGCGAGGGCCTTGCGGACGCGTTTGTCGTTCAGCGGAGGCCGGGTGACGTTGCAACGGTAGTAATAAATTCCGAGGTACGGCTCGATCCGTAATGCTTCGGGATACTGCTTCCGGTAGGTGTCGATCTTTGCGTTGGGTAGTTGGTACGTCTTGTGAAGCTGACCGGTGCGAAACATCCGCTCCTCGGTCGAGATGTCTTCCGTGACGTAGAAATGGATCTCGTCCAGTTTTACGGTCTTCGCGTCCCAATACTGCGGGTTACGCGTCACGACGATCTTCTGATTCGGCAGCCATTCCTTGAGAAGGAAAGGTCCGCTTGTGACGATGTTCTCGGGTTTGGTCCAAGGGCTGCGTTTCGCGTCGATGGCCCCATGCTTCGCGATCGTTTTCACGGGAACGGGCGTCCATGCGTAATGACTCGCGATGATCTTCATCAGGTAAGGCGTGGCGTTCTTCAGGCTAACCACCAAGGTCCGTGGGTCCGGGCTTTTGAATCCCACCTGCGAGAAATCCTTCAGCTCACCTTTGTAGTATTCCTGCGCCCCGACCACGAAGTTGAAGATCAG
>JBDSSU010000057.1:0-6334 GCA_039928635.1 Opitutaceae bacterium
GCTGCTTAATTTAAGCAGCCTCGTTGGACCGGCGACACCTGCTAGCCGGTTCTAACGTCGACAGCAGGCATAGCGCGTGGCGCCGTCCGCGGACTGCGCGCTGTATCTTCATCTGGGGACTGGCTGATGCCTTAGCGCGGGTGGTGGCTTGGCGTCGGCGAGATTAAAATCATCCTAAACAGGTAGACGCGGTGCGCGAAGGTCAGGGGCACCCGGGTTCAACTCCCGGCATCTCCACCATTTGGCCGGCAAGCCCGGCTGCACAGGAAGCCGTCGCGACACGACTCGTCGCGGCGGCTTTTTTGCGTGCGGCTGGACAGCAGCTATTTCATTTCGGAAGCGCGACGCGCAGGCGGGCCGACATCAGCTGCGGTTCAAGAGGAATTGCCGCGAGGCGCAGGCGGCGAAGTCGGCCCACAGCTTCTTCTCGGCAGCTTGCCGAATCTGCCGGACCACTCGTTCGATACATCCGTACATTCGCTCCGCCGGTTTGCGCCCCGGAGCAGGCGTTGGCTACAGCCGCATTCTCCAGGGCGGACCGACCGGCTCCAACGCGACGTAAGTGCTAACTGCGGTCCCGCTCATAATCCAGATGCCACGCTGCCCCGTACTTGGATTCTGCCATAGAATGTCCGGATCTCCGTCGCCGTTAAAGTCGCCCGCACCGGCGATTTGCCACGGGGGACCAACCGGCTCAAGCGCCGCGTAGGTGAGTACGGCAGTTCCATTCATGACCCATATTCCCCGTTGGCCGGTCACTGGGTTCTGCCAAATGATATCCGGCTTATAGTCATGATTGAAATCAGCCGAACCAGCGATCTGCCAAGGCGTGCCGACCGAATCCAAAGCCACGTAACTAGACACCACGCTTCCGTTCATCAGCCAGACGCCACGTTGGCCGGTGTCGGGGTTCTGCAGGAGTATGTCTATTTTTCCGTCAGCGTTGAAATCCCCTGTCCCTACAATCTGCCACGGTGGCGCGAGATCATTGAGGGCGACGTAGGTGGAGACGGTTGTCCCGTTCATAATCCAGATCCCACGTTGCCCGGTTTGTGGATTTTGCCACACCACGTCCGGTCGATCATCCCCATTAAAGTCACCGGTGGCTGCGATTTCCCACGGAGGACCCACCGGATCGAGCGCGACGTAGGTTCGGGCGCTCGTACCGTTCATCAGCCACAAGCCCCGCTGTCCCGTTGTTGGATTCTCCCATACAATGTCGTGCCTGCCGTCCAAATCGAAATCCGCGAACGGCTGAACTACGCCCCCTGCCACGACCTTCGCACTCACTGTGGAACCCGAAGCGTTGCTCGCGATGACGCGAAACCATTTACCGATCTGGTTGGTGGCGTAGACGCGTTCCTTGTCGTTGTAGAAGGAATTAAAGTCGGACCAGCTTAAGCCTCGGTTGCTGGACGTCTGCCAGCGTAAACTGAGCGCACTCTCGCTTTGGGCGGACGCGTATACATGGACGTCGCCATAGGTTCTGCTTGTCGGTTGGGCTGCGATAAGCGGAGGGGCTCCTGTTAACGCGGGCGCTGGCACGATGCTGATCGATGTTATGAACACACTAGCGGAGAAACTGGAGTCAGGGTACGTGCGGGAGAGATCCGTCCCTTCAATTCTCATGAAACGCTGGTAGTCGAAGATAGCCGGATTAGTCGTGGTCTTCAGCCATTCTGCTGAAGTCTGGACCAGCGCTGTATTGCGCGACTGCAAAACGAGGCTGAACGTGGCAGTTACGTCTGCGCTACTTAGCTCTGCGTTCATCCCGAATGAACTCACCTGAAACAGCGAACCGAATTCGAACAGGTACTGGAGGTTCGCGTTCGCATTTATTCTCGGCGCTGTAAGTCGATTCTGCCCGAGAGTTGCCGTCATGGGCAGGGCGTGGGGACCTGTTCTACCGACATCGAAGACCGTAGCCACCGAAACCGGGTCACCAATATTCATCGCGTTGAGGTATCCCCCGCTTTTGTTCTGCAAATAACCGCTCACAGTGACCGTCATCCGCTGAGCGCTCATAGCCGGCACGAACACCAATCCGAGCACAGCTAGCCGTAGAAAAAAATTCACTTGGCGAGCCAAGGCATCTGCTCTTCCTGATGCAAATGTCTTTTGTCGATCGATTCTGTCGCGATCGAAGGAGACTTACCGGCGCCGGCATGTTCACTCGGATCATGAGGTGCCCGCGAGTCACGCGGATCGACGCTATCGAATTCAATCTTCGCCACAGAGAACACGGTGCCCAGACACAGAAGCCAGTGGCGCCTCGGCACACTCCCCACCCGCGGCCTCCGCAAGATTTCCGGGCTGCAAGGCCCGATCGACGATGCGTTCATGGACTCCTTCCTGATCGTGCGTCCGAGCGGCAAAGCGTTCAACGACGCCGTCGGCAAATGGACCGCCGCCGAGGCCGACCGCGCGATCCGCGACTGGCGCCAGTCGTTCCGCGGCGAAGCCCGCGTGAAAAAAGACACCGAGATTGCCGACGCCGATATCGCCGCGCACAACCTCGTGCTCTTCGGCGATCCGTCGAGCAACGCGATCCTGAAACGCATCGCCGCCAAGCTCCCGATCAAGTGGACCGCGGCCAAGGTGACTGTCGGAGACAGGACCTACCCTTCCGACTCCTCCGTCCCGCTGCTGATTTTCCCGAATCCGCTGAACCCGAAAAAATACGTGGTGCTGAACAGCGGCTTCACCTTCCACGACCTCGACAACAACGATAAGATGAACCCCAAACTGCCCGACTGGGCGGTGGTGGACATCACCAAGCCGGGCGACATCAATCTCCCGACCGCCGCCGTCGGCCCCGTGGGTTTCTTCGACGAAACCTGGAAACTCCAAGGCGCGGCGAACTGAGCGCGCCTGCTGAAGTAGCGAGTAGCGAGTAGCGAGTAGTGAGGAGTGAGGAGAAAAACGTCTGAACGGAATCGTCTGCTCTTCGCGTTCTTCGCGAGACAACTTCCGGTTCTGACCTTCGATCTTCGCCACCGAGTTCACGGAGAGCCCAATCCGAGGTCACAGAGCAAATCCTTAAATCTCAGTTTCCTGATTTTCTGACTCTGTGATCTCTGTGTCGGAGCTCAGTGTGCTCTGTGGCTAAAACAGATGGTTTGATTCGTCTGGCCGAGCAAACATCGCGGAGCCCGCCGCCCCTGAACCGTGAATCTGCTTAAAGGCTATTCTTGCCATTTTAGCCAAAATAGGAAGATTGCCGCCATGCCCACCACCCGCGCCGCCGCCACTGCCCAGGGATTTGGTTTCGCCCCCGTCGCCGCCTTGGCCGACATCTCAGCCAGCGACCTTAAGAACAAGTTCAGCGAGGTGGCCCGCCTCGCCGCCCGCGAGCCGTTGGCCGTCACCCGTCACAACCGCCGCGAATATGTCATCCTCACCGCCGGCCAATACGAGGAACTCCAGCAGAGCCGTCGCGCGCCCTTGGCGAGCCTGACCGCCGAGTTTGATCAACTGGTCGCCCGGATGAACACGCCCAAGGCCAAGCGCGCCACCGCTGCCCTCTTCTCGGCGAGTTCAAAAGCCTTGGGCCAGGCCGCCCTGAAAGCCCGCCGCCGCGCCGCCCATGCCTGAACTGGCGGCCGCCCCACGCGGAACGATCACGGTCCTCGCCGGCATAAACGGCGCCGGGAAAAGCAGCGTCGCCGGCGCCTTCCTCCGCGCTTCGGGTGGCGACTATTACAACCCCGACGAATTCACGCGCACACTCATCCGTCAAAACCCGGCCATCGATCCGACCGAGGCCAATTCCCTCGCGTGGATCCAAGGCAAGGAACGCCTCGAAGGCGCCATCGCCGAGGGCACCGACTTCGCCTTCGAAACCACGCTCGGGGCCAACACGATTTCCGCCCTGCTGCTCCGGGCCGCGAGCGAAGGCATGGCGGTCAAAATCTGTTTCGTCGGCCTCGCCTCGGTGGAGCATCACCTGCGCCGGGTGGCCGCTCGCGTCAGGGCCGGCGGACACGACATCCCCGAAAAGAAAATCCGCGAGCGCTGGGAGAACAGCCGCCTGAATCTCATCCGTCTTCTTCCCCATCTCGCGGAGTTCGTCCTCTGGGACAACTCGACCGAAGCGAACTTCACCCGCACCGCGCCCCAACCCGTTCTCGTGCTGCACGTGAAGGACGGACGGATCGGCGCACCCGAAGACCTGGCGGGCACCCCCGAGTGGGCCAAGCCAATCGTCGCCGCCTCCTACAAGCATTTCGGATTAGCATGAACCGATCTTTTTGCCACAGAGTGCACGGAGTTCGGACACAGAGTTCACAGAGTCCTATCCACCTGCTTACTCCGTGTCCTCTGGCTCGGAGCCGTTTCGACCTGCTCAAGGCCCTGAGCAGGTCGAAGGGCTCCGTGTTATCCGTGACAGAACCGACCATGACCCCGCCGCGGTGAGTCACCGAACGCCGGACGCACCGCCACCTTCGTCTGCGCTTAGGGTCGAAGAACGGATGAACCGCTCCCCTTTCGCCTGCTCGTTCGTCGCCTTGCTGCTCTCGCTCCTCATGGGCTGTGCCAGCTTCACGGCGAACCGCCACGTGATCGTGAGCGTCGTGGATTTCCGCCCGGCGCAGGCGACCCTTCTCGAAACCACCGCCGTGCTGACGTTGCGCTTCACCAACGAAACGCCCGAGCCGCTCCAAGTCCGCGGCTCCTCGCACCGGCTCTCGCTTAATGGCAGCGCCGTCGGTCGCGGCGTGACCAACGACATCGTGACCATTCCCCCGCTCAGCACCGCGACGCAATCCGTGACCGTGTATCTCGAAAACCTCGCGCTCGTGCGCAAAGCGGCGGAATTTTCCCGCGCGCCCAACGCGATCGACTACCGCCTCGAAAGCGAACTCTTCGCCGCCGGTGCACCTGGCGGCCGAACCTTCCGTGCCACCGCCACCGGCCAGCTGGACATCCGAGGTCTCCTCGACGCGACAACCAGCGCGCCGGCCTCGAGGTAGGGGGTTTTAAAAGTGGGGAGTAGTGAGTAGTCAGTAGGAAGGCCTGAAACTCATTCTGTCCTTCGCCGCCTTCGCGAGACCACCTCGGCTTCGGAAATGCCGACGAGTACGCTTCGAACGCGCCGCTTGCCTCACTGCTCAACTTTAGGCGTTATCGCGGCTCCAGCATGACCCTCGACGCTGCCGCGCGACCGAAAACATTTAAGTTCTCCAGCCTTTCGCAGCCGTGCGTCCCGGGAAATCGCGTTGCCCGATGAAGGAAGCCACGGCGCGAATAAAGGTAAACAAGCTGCTCGAAGCCGCGGGCTGGCGCTTCTTCGGCGACGCACGTGGCCCCGCCAATATCCAGCTCGAGTCCCATGTGAAGCTCACCGCGAAGTCGCTCGATGACCTCGGGCCCAACTTCGAGAAGGCCGGCACGGGATTCATTGATTTCCTGCTCCTCAACGAAAAAGGTTTCCCCTTCATCGTGCTCGAAGCCAAGGCGGAGGACAAAAATCCTCTCGTCGGCAAGGAGCAGGCGCGCAAATACGCCAAGTCGCAAAACTGCCGCTTCGTCATCCTGTCGAACGGCAACCTGCATTACTTTTGGGACCTCGAACGCGGCAATCCTTCCGTCATCACGGCGTTTCCCACTCCCACGTCGGTCATCGGTTACCAGAAGACCGTGCCGGACCCGAAGCTCCTCATCGAAGAATCCGTTGGCGATGATTACGTCGTCCTGACCCAGCGCCCGAACTACGGCTCCGAAGCCGCGTGGAAGAACGAAGCCGAGCGCCAGCACTTCATCGCCGTGAACAGCCTGCGGTTCCTCCGCCCGTATCAGAAAAAAGCCATCTTCGCCGTTCAGCAGGCCGTGAAACGCGGCAGCGATCGCTTCCTGCTCGAAATGGCCACCGGCACGGGCAAGACGCTCACCTCCGCCGCACTCATCAAGCTTTTCCTCCGCACCAGCAACGCCCGCCGCGTGCTCTTTCTCGTCGACCGGCTCGAACTCGAAGACCAGGCGCTTAAAGCCTTCCGGAAGGTCCTCGCGAACGACTACAAGAGCGTCGTCTACAAAGAAAATCGCGACGACTGGCGTCACGCGGAAATCGTCGTCACCACCGTGCAGTCGCTGCTCTTCAATAACAAATACCAGCAGGTCTTTTCGCCCACCGACTTCGACCTCGTCATCTCCGACGAAGCCCACCGCTCCATCGGTGGAAACGCCCGCGCCGTCTTCGACTACTTCATCGGCTACAAGCTCGGGCTCACCGCCACACCGCGCGACTACCTCAAGAAGTTTAGTAAAGCATCGCCCACCACCCGCGACCCCCGCGAGTTCGAGCGCCGTCTTCTCCTCGATACCTACCGCACCT
>JBDSSU010000058.1:0-6079 GCA_039928635.1 Opitutaceae bacterium
CGCCGGTTGCCGGTTTCCGTCACGTTATGAGTTCTATAATGTCAGATCTGCTCGCGCAGTCGTCCTTCGATAAACTGAAGGAAGGCGCCATCGTCCCGGGCACCATCACTGAAATCCGCCAGAACGAGGTCGTTGTCGACATCGGTGGCAAATCCGAGGGCGTCATCCCCGCCCACGAGTTCCTCGACATCGGCGAGCTGCAGATCGGTTCCACGATCGATGTGCTCGTCGAGAAGCTCGAAGACAAAAGCGGCGCTCCGCTGCTTTCCTTCGACCTCGCGGAGCAAAAGAAGAATTGGGACAACATCCTCACCAAGTTTCCCGAAGGCTCCGTGGCCGCGGGCCGCGTGAAGGCCAAGGTCAAAGGCGGTCTCATCATCTCGATCGGCGTCGATGCCTTCATGCCGGCGTCGCACATCGACATCCAGCCCCCCAAGAATCTCGACCAGTACGTGGGCCAGACCTACGACTTCAAGGTTCTCAAAATCAACGTCGAGCGGAAGAACATCGTTCTCTCCCGCCGCGAGCTCATCGAGGAACAGCGCACCAGCAAGCGTCGCAATCTCCTCGACAGCATCCAGCCCGGCCAGGTCCGCAAGGGCATCGTCAAAAACATCACCGACTTCGGCGCGTTCATCGACCTCGATGGCATGGACGGCCTGCTCCACATCACCGACATGTCGTGGGGTCGCATTTCGCACCCGAGCGAAATGCTCAAGCAGGGTGAGGAGATTCAGGTCATGATCATCGAAGTGAACCGCGACAAAGAGCGCGTTTCCCTCGGCCTCAAGCAGACCACGAAAAATCCGTGGGACGAAATCGACCGCAAGTTCCCCGTCGGCGCCAAGGTTCACGGCAAAGTCGTCAACCTCGTGCCTTACGGCGCGTTCGTTGAAATCGAACCCGGCGTCGAAGGCCTCGTGCACATCACCGAGATGTCCTGGACCAAGCGCATCACCAAGCCCTCCGAACTCCTCAAGGTCGGCCAGGAATTGGACGCGGTTGTCCTCGGCATCCAGAAGGACGAGCAGAAGATCTCGCTCGGTCTCCGCCAGCTTGAGCCGAATCCGTGGGACATGGTTCGCCACAACTACCCGATGGGCGCTCGCGTCCGCGGCAAGGTGCGCAACATGACCACGTACGGCGCCTTCATCGAACTCGAAGAGGGCATCGACGGCATGGTGCACGTCTCCGACATGTCGTGGACCCGCAAGGTCAACCACCCGTCCGAAGTCCTGAAGAAGGGCGACGAAGTGGACGCCATCGTGCTCGACGTGGATCCGAACCAGCAGCGCATCAGCCTCGGCATGAAGCAGCTCGCGGTCGATCCGTGGTCCGACATCGACTCGTTCTTCAAGATCGGGGATGTCGTCTCCGGCACGGTCACGAAGATCACCTCCTTCGGCGCCTTCGTGGAGCTCAAGGATGGGATCGACGGCCTCGTGCACATCTCGCAGATCAGCGAGGAGCGCATCGAGAAGATCAAGGACGTGCTCAAGCCCGGCCAAGTGGTCAACGCGCGTGTCATCAAGATCGACCGCGACGACCGACGTCTCGGCCTCTCGATCAAGGCGGCGAACTACTCTTCGGAGCAGTTGGCCGCTGAGACCGCGAGCTACGAAGCCCTGAATCGCAGCGCCGGCAACGACATGATGAACCTCGGCGACATCCTCGACGAGGCGTCAAAGAAGGAATAATTCTGAGTGGCACGGGCGTCCCGCCCGTGATCCGATTTCAAAGCCGCCCGGAGCAATCCGGGCGGCTTTTGTGTTGAGGAATAGGAGAGGCCGACGCCTTCAGAATTGTGCAAAACTCCGCTGCAAGCAGCGCCGACCTGTGGCGTCCGACTCAACGCTCATTCAGCGTGAAAAGGATCGGTACCTGCATCCGGGTATTCACGTTACGGCCGCTTTTTTGTCCGGGTTTGAACTTCCACTTTTTGACTGAAGCCACGGCATTCGCTTCAAATTCCCGCTGGTTGGATCTTACCGCGAAGGCGTCGATCACATTGCCATTGGTATCGACGATAAATTCAACGATCACTTCGCCTGTTTTGCCCGCGCGGCGCATCTCGAAAGGATATTGGACATCGGTTCGAAATTTTACCTCAGGAATTCGATCGAGGTTCTTGATGTCGAAAACTTCGACTCCTCCGGAGATGCCGCCAAAGCGTACCGGTGGGGCCGCGTTATTTTGGGCAACAGACTGCGGATTTGGCGCGTCGGCAAAGGCGCTCGCGGAAAGAAAGCAGAGGAGGATGAGCGCCGAAAACCGAACGGGTGTCGTCAGGCATACAAAGACGGACCGGAAGCGGAGGGGGATGGGGAACAGCGAGTTCTTCATAGGGGAAGTAGAATCAACACGGGCTACCGTGGAAAAAATTAGGATCTATTTTTTATGAGGGCATGTTACGCCCGCTATGCATACGGTTGAGACCCGACCGTCCCAGCCTGCCCGGCCTCAACGGATTTGCGGATGGATGGATGGATGGCGCCTTGACGTAGCGCAGCCGCGTAAGACCGTAAGGCATGACCACGAGACTTTCGAGCAAGGGCCAGGTCGTTTTGCCGGCGGCGGCGCGCAAGCGGCTTGGCTTAAAACCGGGCGCGAAATTCGCCTGCCGGGTGCGGGGCGGGGAAATCGTGCTCACACCGGCTGAGACCAAGCGGTCTGAACCCCGTTTCGTGAAGGACAAACTCACGGGGATTACCGTGGTGGCAGTTCACGAAGGTGCGTCGGTCATCACCAGCGAACAGGTGAGGGCATTGCTGGCTGACTTTCCATGATCCATTTGCTGGATGTGAACGCGCTGCTGGCTCTCGTTCACCAGGCTCATCAACACCACGGCCGAGCGCTTCAGTGGCTGGCTGATCTCCAGAAAAAAAGGCGACCGGCAATCGCCACCTGCGCGATCACCGAGTTGGGCTTGCTGCGCGTCAGTGTCGAAGCCGGATTGCTGCCAGACGTCGGAGTGGCGCGGGCGGCATTGGCCGCTTTCAAGGCATCGCCCAGCTGCGATTTTGTTTTTCTCGACGATGGCTTGGGAGCCGATCGCCTGCCGAGCTACGTGAAGAAACCGGCGCAGATCACCGATGGACATTTGCTGGAATTGGCCAAAGCCAACGGCAGTCAGTTCGTGACCCTCGATCGAGGAATTCCCGGAGCCCACCTCATGAAATAAAAAGGCCGACCTCTGGGATCGGCCTTGGGAAATTCGCGAAGAGACTTCGCTTAGTTACGTCCCGGTTTATCTGACTTGTTCGTGCCCTTGGCCTCGATGAACCTTACCGACTTCCTCAAGCGTGAGTTCGTCGCGCCGAGTGCATCGGTGAGCTTCATCGCGGTGCGGCGCATCCGATGAACGGCGTTGCGAACGGGAAAGCAGCGCCAGCGCCAGACCCCCGGCCCGGGCATTTTCGCGACTCGCCCAGTCGCCGGACTCTCTCAGTGTTTCCGAATGAACCGTGCTGAATCCCTTTCGCGTCTCACGACGGAAGGCCAATGGGACGTGCTGGTGATTGGCGGCGGGGCGACGGGGCTGGGCGCGGCGCTTGACGCGGCGTCGCGGGGCTACCGCGCGGCGGTGGTTGAGCAGGGCGATTTCGCGAAGGGCACGTCCAGTCGGAGCACCAAACTCGCGCACGGCGGGGTGCGATATCTGCGGAGCGGTGAGATCGGGTTCGTGCGAGGTGCCTTGCGCGAGCGCGGGCTGATGGAGCGTAATGCTCCTCATCTTGTGAGACGACTGGCGTTCGTCATTCCGGTTTATCGCGTGCTGGATTCTGCGATTTTCGGATTCGGGTTGAAGGCTTACGAATGGCTGTCCGGATCGGCCAGCTTTGGCCGTTCGACGATGATCTCCGCCGCCGAAACGCGCCGCCTGTTGCCGACGGTACAGCCCAAAAATCTGCGTGGCGGGGTCGTCTACTACGATGGCCAGTTCGACGATGCGCGCTACGCGATCGCCCTGGCGGCCAGTGCGGAGGATCACGGGGCTGCGGCGGTCAACTACGTTCGAGTACTCGAGCTGCTGAAACGCGGGTCGCGGATTTCAGGTGCCCGCGTCCGAGATTCTGAAACGGGAAAAGAGTTTTCGATCGAGGCGCGGGTGGTGATCAACGCGACAGGCGTTTTCGCGGACAAGGTGCGGCGCCTCGACGATCCGAACATCGAGCCATTGCTCACGACCAGCTCGGGAGTTCATTTGGTGCTCGACCGCCGGTTTCTGCCGGGCGAGCACGCGCTCATGGTGCCGAAGACAACCGATGGCCGCGTGTTTTTCGCACTGCCGTGGCACGGGCATGTGCTCATCGGCACGACCGACGAACCGCGCGAGGTGGTCGAGCTGGAGCCGCGGCCGCTCGCGAAAGAAGTCGAATTTCTGCTGGCGACGGCTTCGCGCTATTTTGAGAAGCCAGTGTCACGATCGGATGTGCTCAGCGTTTTTACGGGCCTCCGAGCGCTGGTGAAATCGCGCAGCGGCCAATCGACGGCGTCCCTCTCCCGCGATCACCGAATTGTCGTTTCACCCTCCGGTCTGGTTTCGGTGACAGGGGGTAAGTGGACGACCCACCGGCAAATGGCGGAGGAGGCGGTGGACCGCGCCGCGGCCGTTGCCGGTCTGGCTCCGACCCGTTCGCGCACCGAATCCATTTCGTTGCGCGACGCTCCGCCGGAGACGGCCGCGGAGTATAAAGCACTCCTCCAGGCAGACCCTCGCCTCGCGGCGAAGCTGCACGACCGGACGCCGAATGTGGCGGGCGAGGTCGTCTGGGCCGCGCGTCACGAAATGGCGCGAACGGTCGAGGATGTGCTCGCCCGGCGTACGCGGATTCTTTTTCTCGACGCTCGCGCAGCGCTGGAGTGCGCGCCGGCAGTCGCAGCGCTCATGGCCAAGGAACTCGACCGGCCTTCGGCGTGGGAGGAGCAGCAAGTGCGCGAATTCTCCGCACTCGCGCAGGGCTATTTGCCGGCCCCGTAGTCGCACGTTCCAACAAAAAGGCCGGCGATTGAGCCGGCCCTCTGATGGGGAGCGTGGCGGGATGCCTTAGTTTCGGCCGATTTTTTCGGGTTTGTTCGTGGCTTTTGCCTCGATGAATTCGCGGATTACGGCGTGGCGCTGGCGGAGGCGGTCTTCTTCCTCGATTTCATCGGCGGTGCGGACGGCTTCGTTTTTCGCCATCGCCTTCCGCATTTTCGACAGCGCGATGTACTCGAGCTGACGGATGCGTTCGCGGGTGACGTGAAACTTCTTGCCGACTTCCTCGAGCGTGAGTTCGTCGCGACCTTCGAGTCCGAAGCGGAGCTTGATGATCTCGGCCTCGCGTTCATCGAGCGATTCGACGAGCGAGTGCAGGTCGCTGTTGAGGTTCTTCTCGCGCAGGCCTTCGTAGGGACTGACGGCATTGTCGTCGCCGACAATCTCACCGAAGGTGCCGGAGTCGCCGTCTTCACCGATGGGCGCGTCCAGCGAAGCCGGGCGGACGCTCACCGATTTTAGGTGGGCAACCTTTGACGTCGGAATCTGAAGCTCGATCGCCAACTCCTCGTCGGTGGGCTCGCGGCCGAGTTCCTCCGTCAACTTCATCGCGGTGCGGCGCATCTTGGAGATCTTGTCTACAAGGTGGACGGGCAGGCGGATGGTCTTCGATTGGTTGGCGAGCGCGCGTTTGATCGACTGCTTGATCCACCAGGCCGCGTAGGTGGAGAGCTTGCCGCCTTTGCGCGGGTCAAAACGTTCAACGGCTTTGATGAGCCCGATGTTGCCTTCGCTGATCAAGTCGAGGAGAGGCAGACCAAAATCCTTGTAGTCCATCGCGATTTTCACGACCAGACGCAGGTTGGCGGAGATCATGTGATCGCGCGCGGCCTTATCGCCGCGGCGAATGCGCTTCGCGAGCTGCACTTCTTCCTCGATAGTGAGAAGAGCGGTCTTCCCAATCTCCTGAAGATAAAGTTGCAGGTTGCTGCGTTCGCCGTGGGCGATGGGCGCATCCGGTACGGTGGCGTCGGATCTTTCGAGAAAGGACGGAGGGGCGTCCAGCGGAGCACTCGGCAAGACAGTGATTTGAGTGTCCGG